>CALEEU010000001.1 GCA_937875975.1 uncultured Opitutia bacterium
ACGCGATCTTAAAGAGGTCGGTGAAGAGCCCGTGCATGTTTGGCACGCGCACGCGGCGTCCGAGCGGCGGGTTCGAGATCACCAGCGACACCTTACCGCGGTCGAGCTCCGGGATGCGGATGATGTCGCGGAAGTCAGCCGTGTGGAAAGCGGCTTTGGTGCCGGTTAGCTTGGCGGCCTTGAAATTGGCCTCGGCGATGGCGATCGCGGCCGGATCGATGTCGGTACCGACAATCTGCCCCACCCCGCCGGCCAATGCCGACTCGATGAGCTCCAAACCGGAACCGCAGAACGGATCCCAGACGATTTCCTTGTCCTGACGGCCGGCGACACGCACCAAGCAGGCCGCGAGCGGCGGATGCGAGGCGGCGTTGACGGCGTCGGTACGGTAATAGAGACGCGGGTTCGGCGATATGCGCGGACGCAACTCGACCAACGCGCGGAGTTCGTCGAAATGCACGTCGACAGACCACGGGGATTCGCGGGCGTCATTAAGCACGCGCGGATTCAGCTCGAAAGCTTTCTTCGTAACCTTGGCGACGGCGTCGTCGTGATTACCCTCGGACACCATGCTGAGGCGATAGCGGGCCGCACCCTGCGTGAGGGCCAGCATGAGCTTCTCGGTGAGCGGCGATGCGATGGCCTTGGCCAGCACCTCGAGCGCTTCGGCCGAACCGGGTTCACGGATAAAGGCCAGGGAGAAAGCGGCGGTGTCGAAGCAGCGTAGCTGGTAGAGTTCGGCGAGCGTGAAGGCGTCCTTCGGTTCGACCACCACGAAACATCCGCGGACTTCGACCACGCGGAACTTGCCGCCGCGGCCTTCATCTTCGCGCACTTCGTCGGCGACGATGGACTCGAGGCCCTTGCGGCAGCGGAGGTGCAGGCGCAGACCTGGCTGCTTGGGCACGATGGCATCAAGGCGCACGACGCTCGGACCGCCCTGGCGGGCTACGCTCGCGCGGACCTTCTGTTCATCGATGAGTTTCTCGCCGGAACCCGCGACCGCCTTGAGCGTCGCGGCGCCGCCAATCTTCTCGAGGGCGGAGGCGACCTTCTTCTTCTCGCGGTCAACGTCGGTGGACTTAAGAATATCGATCAGCTTACGCTCGGATTCCTCGTCGCCGCCGAGCTTCGGGATGGCGGCGGTGGCATAGCGACGGATCTTCTCGGAGGGGTCCTGCAGGAGGCTGATCATCCAGGCCTTCACCGCGGCCTTCATCTCCGGGTTACGGGAGGTCGTGAAGACCACGCCGACGGCCCGGACGAGGGCGACCTGCTGGTTACGCTCCTTGGGCCCGAGCTGGTCAAATTTCGGGACCTCGACGTTCCACAGCTGGGCGGCTGGCAACTCGCGCAACTGTCGGTAAAGGTCGTTGTCGGCTTTCATGGCTTGGGGTGTCGGGCGGACGGACGGTAAAGTCAAGGGAGACGCTGGCGGACGGCCTAAGGCGGCAGTAGCCCGACATCCGCCTGCGCTTGTCGCACTTTGGGCTTTTTCCTAACAAAATTAACCAAAAGCGGACGAGCGATTGTCGGCCCGAGAAGTTGGCACGAAAACCCGCCTCTGCCCCCGTCTGGACAATCCACAAGTTGCCTTTGACAGGGGGGGATTATTGCCCACTAGATTTAACCGTCTTGCGGTCTCCGCCAAGGCACCCGGCGGCTCAGCCGCCAGCCCATCCGATC
>CALEEU010000002.1 GCA_937875975.1 uncultured Opitutia bacterium
CGGAAAACCGAACGGACGCCGACGACGCCGACGCGCCTGATGCCGTTGAATGACGCCTATCCGGTCATGCGCTACTTTATCTGGGCCTACACCGAGACTCTGGGCGGCCACTGGCGCCGTGAACACATGTTCGACCCGGTCTTCTTCTTCCGTAATCGCGTGTATTGGCGGAACTACGAGGCCGGCTACGACGTGGCGGAACTGGAACCGAAATCACGCCGCGACGACACCTACGTCCTGCAGGAGTACTTCATCCCCGTCCGCCACTTCGACGCTTACGCCGACACCTTGACGGAGATCATGAAGCGCCATCACGTCAAGATCCTCAACATCTCGATCCGCCACGCCCTGCCCGACCCCGGCACGCTCCTTTCCTGGGCCCGCGAAGAAGTCTTCGCCTTCGTCATCTACCATAAGCAAGATACGACCCCGAGCGCCCGCGGCGCCGTCGCCGTCTGGACGCGTGAGCTGATCGAGGCCGCGATCGCCCTCGGCGGCACGTACTACCTACCTTACCAGGCGCACGCGACCCCGGCTCAGTTCCACCGGGCTTATCCGCGCGCCCGTGAGCTCTTCGCGCTGAAGCGACGCCTCGATCCGGATTACCGCCTCCGGCACGTCCTCTGGAATACCTACTACTCTCACCAACATGACCAAACTAGCCTCTGAATTTCACATCGTCTTCGACCGTACCGAGTCGCGCGACGCCTTCTTCCGGTTCCTGCAGGTGGTCTTCCATCTCTATCCAGAGGACAAGTTCCACCACCTGATCCACGAAGTCTGCGGCAAGCACGATAACGATGAGGCCATCTACCGCGAGGTCCAGCGTCGCCTGCCCGAGATCACGCCGTTCCTCTCCGTACTAACCTACGGACTGCCTGCGCTGCGCACCCAGAAAAAGGAGATGGCGCGAGAAACGCTTGAACTCCTCGGCGAGCGCAAACCCGTTCGCGGCTACCTCGAGATCGGCTCCACCGGTCGCTATGTCAGCGAACTCCGCAAGCACCTGACCTTCGAAGGCCCTATCTACCTGATCAACGATATCGCACCTTCCAATAGCCCGGGCGACATCCTGGAGCGCGGGCAGCTTTCCAAGCTCGGCCGATTCATGCCGCTCAACAACTATCAGCCCATCTCCGCCGCAGACATTCCGGACGCCAGCCTCGACATGGCAACCATCTACATTGGATTCCATCATTGTCCGCTCCCGCAATTGCCGGCCTTCATCGACTCGATCCACCGAACGCTCCGCCCAGGCGGCACGCTCATCGTGCGCGACCACGACGTGCGTAGTCCCGAAATGGCCACCTTCGTCTCCCTCGTGCACACGGTCTTCAACCTCGGCCTCGGCGCGACCTGGGAAGTCGATGCCGGCGACTTCAAGGGCTTCCGCCCGATCAAAGAGTGGGCCGATCTGCTCGTCGCGCATGGCTTCACCCAATCGGGCAAGGCACTCTTCCAGCCGAACGACCCTTCGGACAACGCCTTGATCCGACTGATCAAGAACTGAGCCGATGCGGCGTCTCTATGTCATCTCGTGGAGCGTGGCGCTGATCGCCGCCGCCTGCTTCTGGTACGTCCGCCCAGCGACGACCTTCCGATCGACCGAACGGGCGCCGGTACCGAAGGATTGGCTGCAGAACGTGGCCAAGCCCCTCACACCGGCCGAGCATATCCGTACGCCGGACCAGACCTATCTGACCTACCCCGAATGGTTCCTGGTCTTCGGCCCTGCAGAGTACGCGGAATCGATGCGTACCCGCACCGCCACGATCTTCCCGCTCACCACGCACATCCACCAAGCGTGGGAAAGCTATGCCGCCGTGAGCGACCAGATTGCCGGCACCTACCCGCCCAACGACGAATACAACACGATGATTAAGGTCATCAACACCAGCTCGACCTTTGAGTTTGGCATCAAGGCCGCTTACGAGGAAGTCATCGGTCGCATCACGGACGTCGGCCTGGGCACGATTGCCACCGAGGAAGACCGCTTTGCCGCCCGCTTTGCCCAAGAGTACATCGATGTCATCTACTATGTCCCTTGGTATGAATTCGACTTCATCAAGCAGACAAAAACGCTCTGGTCGGATG
>CALEEU010000003.1 GCA_937875975.1 uncultured Opitutia bacterium
CTGGTGAAGAACATCAACGCCTGCGTGCTCATCCACGGCCGCGTGCGTAACGTGCTCGTCGAGGGCATCACGATGACCGACACCATGCGTGCGGTGATGATGTATGGCGAACACACGGGCAAGTTCCTGCCCGGCGGCAAAGTCGGCCCGGGCGAATCGTTCGACGCCGAGAACATCACGGTGCAGTTCACCCGCACGCTCAATCCGAACGGCAGCGGCACCCTGCTCGGCCATCCGTCTTTCCGCGGCCAGCTGCGCAATGTCCGCTGCAACCATAACTACTTCGAGACCAAGCTAACCGCCATCGAGCCGAACTTCAACCTGGACGGCTATGAGGTCATCGGAAACCACATCAAGAGCGACGGCGAAGCCATCCACTGCTGGCGCCATTCGAAGAACGGAGTCATCGCCGACAATCTTCGCCTCGGCGACGTGACCTTCCGCAAGGTCATCCGCGTCAACGCCCCCACCGGCTGGGAAGCTCCGATGCCCCCGATGATGAAGAATAACCGTAACGCCCTGGGCGACCGCGCTCAAGGCCCGCAAGCGAGCCTCGACCCGAAGCCCTTCGGTCGTCGCCTGCTCGTCAGCGATTACGTCGGCAACAAGGTCGCGATCGTCGCCGCCGACGGACGCGTGGAATGGTCCACCCCGGCCGAACGCCCGCAGGACTCCTGGCTGCTGCCCAACGGCAACGTGCTCTTCAGCCACGTGAAAGGCGCCAAGGAAGTGAAGCCCGACCAGTCCGTAGCCTGGGAATACGTCGCCGATGCCAAGACCGAGATCCAGGGCTGCCAGCCGCTGGCCGACGGACGCGTCCTCGTGGTCGAATGCGGGCCGGGCCGTCTCCTTGAGATCGGCCGCGACGGCAAGATCGCCAAGGCGATCAAAGTCCCGCTGACGCCGACCATCCGCACCCACGAGCAGATGCGCGGCTGCCGCAAGACGGCCGACGGACGTTACCTCGTGAGCGCCAAGGGCGATCGCGCCGTACTTGAACTCTCAGCCGACGGAAAACTTCTCCGCTCCCAGCCCGTCAACGGCGATGTCCATGACGTCCGCGAACTGGCCAATGGTAACTGGCTGGTCGCCCTCGGCGAAGGCGACGGTGTCATGGAATACGATAAGTCCGGCAAGATCGTCTGGAACATCGGCCGCGACGAAATCGCCGATAACCACCTCTACCTCGCGAGTTCCGTCGAACGCCTCGCCAACGGCAACACCCTCGTCATGAACTGGCTCGGCCACGGCCACCTCGGCGCCACCGCCCAGATCTTCGAGGTCGACGCCCAGAAGAAGCTCATCCGCCAGTTCACCGACCACCGCCAGTTCACCAGCATCAATCATATCCAGGTGTTGGAGTAGTGGGGTATTAGCGGTAAGCGGATAGCGGTTGTCGGTTGGGAAAGACATGCCCGATGCATCAGGTAAGGGCAGCACCGCGTGCTGCCCTAGGTGTTGCCTCTCTGCGTTCCCAACCGCTAACCGCCAACCGCTTCCACCTCGCGGCTCCGCCGCGCAAGGTAGGGTCGGGACCGCGTCACGACATAGCCCCCTTGGTAGGGGCGTGCGGCCCGCGCGCCCTCGGCTGACCGGGCCGGTCAGCCCTACCCCTAGGGCCACCATCCGGCGGCCTTAGAACCCTATGTCGTGACGCGGTCCCGACCCTACCCGCTTATCCGGCCCACCGGCCCTCGAGTCCACCGGCCCTCGACATCTTTCATCCTTTATCCCCCATCCTCCCTCTTTCATCGTCTGCTCACCCCACCCCCTTGGCCTCGCCCCTCCGCATCCCGACCTGGCTCGGTCTTTCCCTGACCGCCGCCGCCCTGGCCGCCGACCTCAAGCCGGCGGACGTCGAGTTCTTCGAAGCGAAGATCCGCCCGGTGCTGGTCGCGGAGTGCTATGAATGCCACGACGCCAAGAAGCAGAAAGGCGACCTGCGCCTCGATTATCGCGACGGCATTCTCAAGGGCGGCGAAGAAGGCGCTGCCATCGTCCCCGGCGACGCGAAGAAAAGCATCCTCATCCAGTCCATGGATCACAGCCATGAGACGCTGGTGATGCCGAAGAAGCGACCGAAGCTGGATAAGCAGATCATCGCTGACTTCGTGGAATGGATCAACCGCGGCGCCCCCGACCCTCGCGTGAAAGCGCCGGAAGACTCCATCACCCCCGCCTGGTCCGATCTCCTGCAGGTCCGTAAGAACTGGTGGAGTTTCCAACCAATCACCTCCCCCTCCGTTCCGTCCGGCAAGGCCGCCAGCCCGATCGACCGCTTCCTCGACGCGAAGATCGCCGCCGCCGGCGTCACTCCCTCTGTGCCGGCCGACAAGGCCACCCTCCTCCGTCGCGCGACCTATGTGCTCACGGGCCTGCCCCCTTCGCCCGCGGAGATCGCCTCGTTCGAAGCCGACGTCTCGCCGGAGGCCTTCGCCAAAGTCGTCGACCGCCTGCTGGCCTCGCCGCGCTACGGCGAACACTTCGCCCGTCACTGGATGGATCTCGTCCGCTACGCCGACACGCATGGCAGCGAAGGCGATCCATCCATCCCGCAGGCTTGGCGCTACCGCGATTACCTCATCCGCGCCTTCAATACCGACGTCCCCTACGACCAGTTCGTCCGCGAACAGCTCGCCGGCGATCTGCTGAAGACCCCGCGCCTCAATGAAGCGGAAAAGCTCAATGAGTCGGCCCTCGGCACCGGCCACTTCCGCATGATCGAACACGGCTACCAGCCGGTCGACACGGTCGATGAGCAGGTCCGCAACGTCGACAACCAGATCGACGTCGTCTCGAAGACCTTCCTCGGACTCACGGTCTCCTGCGCCCGCTGCCACGACCATAAGTTCGACGCCATCAGCCAGGCCGACTTCACCGCCTTCTACGGCATCTTCGCTTCCGCCCGTCCGGGACAAGTGACCGTAGACTCCCCCGCCCTGCTCGATCAGCACCGCGATCGCCTGACCGAACTCAAGCAGGCCATCCGTGCCGAACTCTCGGCCGAGTGGGTCCAGCAGGCCAAGGACCTCCCCGCGGCCCTCGAACGAATCCGTGCCAGCTCCCAGGAACGCGTCCGCCTGCAGGACGATTTGGCGAAGGTCGAACGCGAACTCACCGCCGATGATTTCCGCCGTCGCCTCAAGGCGGATAAGAACGCCGGCCCGGCGCCCAGCCACTGGTGGACCTTTGAACAGGACGGACGTGACCTCGTCGGCAAGCTCGACGCCAAGCTCAACGGCAGCGCCCTCATCAAGAACGGCCGGCTGATGCTCGATGGCGAAGACTCCTTCGCCGAGACCGGCCCGACCCCCGAGACCCTCACGGCCAAGACCCTCGAAGCCTGGGTCGCCCTATCCACCCTCGACCAACGCGGCGGCGGCGTGGTCACGACGGAA
>CALEEU010000004.1 GCA_937875975.1 uncultured Opitutia bacterium
CCGGTCGATAGCCGCACGATGGCCTTTGCGCTGACCGAGAGCTACCACACGCTCATTCCCAAGGGGCGTTACCCGCTGGCGTTCGTCTTCCTGGAGATGGATCCGGCGTGGGTCGACGTGAACGTCCATCCCGCCAAGCGTGAGGTGCGCTTCCGCGACGAAGCCAAGGTCCGCAATTTCCTGATCGAATCCGTCCTCGCGGTATTGCGCGCGCGTGCCGACGACGGTCTGCCCGCCGAGACGGTTCCGGCCGTAGCACCGGCCACTCCGTTGGCCGCCGCCGTCCCGAGCGTGAGCGCGGCCGTGCCGCCGGCCGGAGCCGTTCCTGCGTACGCGGCACCTTCTTCGTCCGTGCCTATCTCGCCGACCCATGCGCCGGCGGTCCGCCTCGGCTGGCGCCTGCTTTCCCGTCTGCGCGAAGAGCGGGCCGTCTTCGAGACGCCCACGGGTCTGGCCATCCTCGATATCGGGGCGGCGCACCAGCGCGTGCTCTATGAATCCATCCTCGCGCAGTTCACCGCGCAGAAGCCCGTCAGCCAGCCGATGCTCGTGCCGCTGAGCATCGAGCTCGAACCGTTGCCCGCCGCGGTGCTCAAGGAGCGACTGCCGCTACTGGCCTCGGCCGGTTTCGATTTCGAGGAGTACGGTCGCAACTTCTGGCGCATCCAGGCTCTCCCTGCATGGCTCGAGCCTGAGGACGCCTTGGCCTTCGTCCGCGACTTGCTGGCCGAGATGGCCCGCCGTGAGGGTGACTTCGGTCGTCCCTCGCTGGCCTATGATGCCCTCGCCAAGATTGCTGTCATCAAGGCTCGCCGCAAGGGCGACAGCCTTTCGGACGCCGAACTGATGGAGCTCGTGCAGGCGTTGTTCCGTGCCGTCCAGCCCGGCAGTTGCCCGCGTGGACGCCGGACCTATGTCGAGTGGACGGATGCCGACCTGACCCGCCGTTTCGGCTGATCAGCGGCGGCCCTTGTGGCGCTTCGGCGAAGCCGGCTTGCCGGTGCGCAACGCTTCGATCTGGTCGCGTAGATTGGCCGCGCGTTCGAACTGAAGTTCGTCCGCCGCCGCCAGCATCTCGGTTTCCATGTCGGACAGGACGCGCGCGATATCGCGGTCGTCGGTGCCTTCGGCTACCGCGAGGGCTTCGTCGGCTTCGAGGTCCACGAGGCTTTCCTCGATCCTGCGGCTCGTGCTCTTCGGGGTGATGCCGTACTTCGTGTTATGGGCTTCCTGGCGCTTGCGGCGGTCGCCGCAGATGGTCAGCGCACGCGTGAGAGACTTCGTCATCACATCGGCGTAGAGCAGGACCTTGCCTTCGACGTGGCGCGCCGCGCGGCCGGAGGTCTGGATGAGGCTCGTCTCGCTACGGAGGAAGCCTTCCTTATCGGCGTCGAGGATGCCCACGAGGGCCACTTCCGGTAGGTCGAGGCCTTCGCGGAGGAGATTGACGCCGACGAGGACGTCGAAGGAGCCGGCGCGCAGGCGGCGGAGGATCTCGACGCGTTCAATCGCATCGATGTCGGAGTGCAGGTATTCGACCTTAAGTCCGCTATCCCGCATGAAGTTGGCGAGGTCTTCGGACATCCGCTTCGTGAGCGTCGTGACGAGGGTACGGAAGCCGCGGGCAGCGACGGCTTTGGCCTCGCCGATGATGTCCTCGACCTGACCCGCGATCGGGCGCACTTCCATGACCGGGTCGAGCAGGCCCGTCGGACGGATGACCTGTTCGGCGATGACGGACGAGACTTTGTATTCGTGGGGCGCAGGGGTAGCCGAGACGTAGACCGCTTGGTCGACGAGCGTGTCGAACTCCTCGGGGCGGAGCGGGCGGTTCTCGAGCGCGGAGGGCAGGCGGAAGCCGAACTCCACGAGGCGTTCCTTGCGGGCGCGGTCACCGTGATACATCCCGCCGATCTGCGAGACCGAGACGTGGCTTTCGTCGATGAAGACCAGCTTGTCCTTCGGAAAGAAGTCCAGGAGGCAGTGCGGGCGCTCGCCGGGACGGCGGCCGGACATATGCATCGAGTAGTTCTCGATGCCCGGGCAGAAGCCCGTCTCGCGGAGCATCTCGAGGTCGTGCTCGACGCGCATGCGGATGCGCTGGGCCTCCACGAGCCGGTTCGTCTTCTCGAAGTGGGCGACCCGTTCCTCGAGCTCGGCGCGGATGGCGGCTCCGGCGGCCTTCACGCGGCCCGGGGCCATCACGTATTGGTTGGCCGGATAGAGGTCGAACTTCTGGAGCTGCTTGCCCGGCTTCACGCTCACGGGGTCGAGCTCGCGGATAGCCTCAAGCGTATCACCCCAGAATTCCAGGCGGACGGCGGATTCCATGTAGGCCGGCCAGACATCGATCGTCTCGCCGCGGGCGCGGAAGTTACAACGCTCCAGGATGGCGTCGTTGCGGACGTATTGATTGGCGACGAGTTTCGCGAGGAGTTCGTCGCGGCGCATCGTCATGCCGGTCTTGAGCGCGATCATCGCGGCCAGGAAGTCCTCGGGTGAGCCGAGGCCGTAGATGCAGGAGACCGAAGCGATTACCACGACGTCGCGGCGGGAGAGCAGGGCGCTGCTGGCGCTGATGCGCAGGCGTTCGATGTCCTCGTTGATGGCCGAATCCTTCTCGATGAAGGTGTCCGTCGACGGCACGTAGGCTTCCGGCTGATAGTAGTCGTAGTAGCTGACGAAGTATTCGACCGCGTTCTCGGGGAAGAAGTTCTTGAACTCCGAGTACAGCTGCGCGGCCAGCGTCTTGTTGTGCGAGATGATGAGCGCCGGCCGCTGCTGCTGCACGATCAGGTTCGCCATCGTGAACGTCTTGCCCGAACCCGTCACGCCGAGGAGCGTCTGGCGGGCGTTGCCGGCACGCAGGGAGGCTTCGAGCGCGGCGATCGCGGTCGGCTGGTCGCCCATCGGGCGGTAGTCGGATTTGAGACGGAATTCCATCTCAGCCTAGGCGTCCGCGGGCGAGCCACTGCGGGTCGACCTCCGAAAGGTCCTTCACGATGCGATGGGCGCCGACGGGCTCCAGCTGCTCGCGGGTATTGGTCGTCGCGAGGGCGATCGTGATGAACCCGCCGGAGAGGCCGGCCTGCAGGCCGGAGAAGGAATCCTCGAAGACGAAGGACGTCGCCGGGTCGCCGCCGCCGAGGGCGCAGGCCTTGAGGAAGACTTCCGGGTCGGGCTTGCCCTTCGTGACGTCTTCGCTGGCCATCGCGCCGGCGAAGAAGTGGCCGATGCCGAAGAGCTCGAAGGACAGCGCGAGGTTCTCCTTGTGCGTCGAGGTACCGATGACGCAGGGGATGCCGAGGTCGTTGAGCGCGCCGCAGAGCTCGCGGACGCCGGGGAGCAGGCGGACATGGCCGGTGCGCGCGATGTCGCGATAGAGGGCTTCCTTGCGATGAGACAGGCTCTTCACTTCGGCCGGATCGCGCGACCAATTAAGGATGTCGGGGATGATCAGCTCGTTACGCTTACCGAAGCCGCGCTTGAAGTGATCGGCTGGCAGGGGGAGGTTCTCTTCCTTGGCCAAGGCTTCCCAGGAGCGTTCATGGGCGACGGAGGAGTCGATGACGACTCCGTCCCAGTCAAAGACAGCGACAGTGCGGGGCATGGATCAGTGCTTGTCCCAAGGCAGCGTGACCTTGATCGGACGATGCTCCCAGACGTTGAAGGGTTCGAAGATCTGGCCGGGTGCGAGGATGCCGTTCGGGTCGAGGGCCTTCTTGATCGCGAGCATCGCGCCGATCTCGGCCGGCGTGTGCTGCAGGCTGAGGAACGGGGACTTCGCGAGGCCGATACCGTGTTCACCCGTGATCGCGCCGCCGAGCTCGACGACCTTTTCCATGACTTCGCGGATGGCCAGCTCGGCCTTGCGACAGTGTTCCGGATTGAACCGGTCATACATGATGTGGACGTGGAAGTTGCCATCGGCCGCATGGCCGAAGGTCGGGGTCGCCAGACCGAAGCGGTCGCGGACCTCGCGGGTGAAGCGGAGGAGGGCGACGTAGCTGCGGATCGGCACGACGACGTCTTCGTTCAGCTTAGCATCGCCGAGGGCGAACATCGCCTGCGAGCAGGTGCGACGGAGTTCCCAGAGCGATTCGGCTTCCGCTTCTCCTTCGGGGGCACGGAAGGCGACCGCATGGCGCTTGGCCCAGGCGATGACCTTGACCGCATCATCAGCGAGGGCGGCGGGATGGCCGTCGATCTCGACAAGCAGGGCCGCGTGCGTCTCGGCGGAGCCGGCCAGTTCCGTGGCGGTGAAGACGCGCTGGCCACGGCGTTTCTCCGTGGCGGCGACCGTCTGGACGTCGAGGAACTCGAGCACCGAAGGGTTCACGCGCAGAGAGATGAGTTCGATGGCCGCTTCGAGCGCAGCTTCATCGGTGCGGAAGGCCAGCAGGAAGGTGCGCCGGGCGGCGGGCAGGACGGAAAGCTTGAGGGTCGCTTTGGTGATGACGCCGAGCGTGCCTTCCGAGCCGATCCAGAGGTCGCGCAGGTTGAGGCCGCTGACGAACTTGCGGAGCGGGGCGGCCCAGCGGACCTTCTCGCCGGTGGGCAGGAAGCCTTCGAGCGCGTAGACGTGGTCGCGGACGACGCCGTATTTGGCCGCGCGGAGTCCGCCGGCGTTGGTGGCGATATTGCCGCCGATGCTGCAATGCTTCACCGACGACGGGTCCGGCGGAAAGAAGAGCCCGTGCGGAGCAGCGAGGTCGTTGATGTGGGCCGTGATCGCGCCGGGCTGCACCGTCGCCATCGAGGAGACCGGATCGATCTCGATCTGGTCCCAGTGGTCGAGGTGGATGACCCAGCCGCCCTTGATCGGGGCGCAGGCACCGGTCGTGCCGGTACCGCGGCCGCGGACCGTAACCGGGACGCGGTGTTCGTTGGCGAGCTTCAGCGTGATGCCGATATCGTCTTCCGTCGCCGGGCGGACGACCGCCTCGGGCATGAAAGACAGGCGCATGTTGTCGAACGAGGCGGCGAAGCACGCGGCTTCGTCGGTCAGGACGACCTGCGGACCCAGCTTCGCCAGGAGGGCCTGGGTGGCGGCGGGATGCGTCTGCGCGGAAGGGCTCACGCCTTCCATCAAGCAGGGTTAGCCCAGTTCGGCAAGCCACGCCGTCGCCTCGGCGTCGGAAGGCATGCGCCAATCGCCGCGGGGGGACAGGGCCAGCGAGCCCACCTTGGGGCCGTCCGGCATGGCCGAGCGCTTGAACTGCTGGCTGAAGAAGCGGTTCAGGAACGATCGGAGCCAGTGGCGGATCTCCGCCTGGTCATATTTCCCGGCAAACGCGTGCTCGGCGATCCAGAGGACCTTCGAGGGGCGGAACCCGTTGCGGATGACGTGGTAGAGGAAGAAGTCGTGCAGCTCGTACGGTCCGACCAGCATCTCCGTCTGCTGGGCGATCTCGCCATCGTCGCCAGGAGGGAGCAGCTCAGGGCTGACGGGGGTCGCCACGATATCCTCGAGGATCGAGCGTTCGGTGCCGACGTGGCGAGCGTGGGCGGCCCAGCCGACGAGGTGCTTCACCAAGGTCTTCGGCACGCCGATGTTCACGTGGTACATCGACATGTGGTCGGCGTTGAACGTGCACCAGCCGAGCGCGGCTTCGGAAAGGTCGCCCGTGCCGACGACGAAGCCGTGGCTCTGGTTGGCGACGTCCATCAGGATCTGCGTACGTTCGCGGGCCTGGGCGTTCTCGAAGGTGACGTCGTGCTTGCCGGGCGGATGCTGGATGTCGCGCAGGTGCTGATCGACGGCTTCGTTGATCGTAACCTCGCGGGCGGTGATACCGAGCTTTTCCATCAGGCGCATCGCGTTGACGCGCGTGCGGGCCGAGGTGCCGGGGCCAGGCATCGTGAGACCGATGATGCCCTTGCGGTCGAGGCCGAGGCGGTTGAAGGCTTCGAGCGTGACAAGCAGGGCGAGCGTCGAATCGAGGCCGCCCGAGACGCCGATGACGACGTGCTTGAGACCCGTGTGGCGGATGCGGCGGGCGAGGCCCGTGGACTGGATCGCGAAGATTTCCTGACAGTTCTCGTCGCGGCGGTGCGGGTCGGACGGTACGAACGGATGCTGGCTGTAACGGCGACGCAACTTAGGTGTCTGGCCGGTCGGCACGCCGAGGGTGAAGCCGATGACGCGCGGGCGGACGGCCACGGGGGCGCCGAAGAAGGTGCTATTACGACGGCGTTCGGCCGCGAGGCGGTCGAGGTCGATCTGCGAGACAATCAGCGCGAGGTCGAAGCGGAAGCGTTCGGATTCGCCGAGGACGACGCCGTTCTCAGCGATGAGGCCGTGACCGCTGTAGACGATGTCGGTGCTCGATTCGCCGGCGCCGGCGGCGGCGTAGACGTAAGCGGCGAGGCAGCGGGCAGACTGCGACTTCACCAGGTCGCGGCGGTAGGCGGCCTTGGTGAGGAGCTCGTCGCTGGCGGAAAGATTGCAGAGCAGGGTGGCGCCGGCGAGGGCTTGGGCTCCGCTCGGAGGTTCGACGGCCCAGAGGTCTTCGCAGATCTCAATGCCGAGCATGCAGTCTGGCATGTCGGTCGCCTGGAAGAGGAGGTCGGTGCCGAAGGGCACCTTCTGGCCGAGGAGTTCGATTTCAGCGACCGGGGCGACCCGGGCAGAGGCGAACCAGCGCTGTTCGTAGAATTCCCCGGTGTTCGGGAGGTGGGTCTTCGGGACGACCCCGAGGATCTTGCCGCGGGAGACTGCGACGGCCACGTTGAAGAGGCGTCCATTGACCTCCAGAGGGGTGCCGACGAGGGCGGTGAGGCCAAGCTTCGCGGTAGCCTCGCAAACCTGCCCTAGGGCCTTTACGGCGCCGTTAAGGAGGGTCCGCTGGCCGAAGAGGTCACCACAGCTGTAGCCCGTGAGGCAGAGCTCAGGGAGAACGACAATTTCCACCCCCTCTTGGGCGGCTTTTTCCAGGGCCTGGATGATCAGGGTGGCGTTGGCCGCAGGGTCCCCCAGGCGGAGGGCCGGCGAGGCGGCCGCCACGGTCACAAAACCGTTCTGGTGGATGCGGTTGGACATCAAAGGACTGGTAACCGTCATGTTCACCGTTGACCGATGGGGAGGCAACCCGAAAGGTCTGCCCACCCCTGTTAAAGGGGCCTTATGTCCGCTCAGCCGCTCAAAGAAGTCCGTATCTTTTCGCCTGCCACCGTGGCCAACGTGGCCTGCGGTTTCGACGTGCTTGGCTTCTGCATCGACGCCCCCGGCGACGAGATCGTGGCCCGCTTCTCGCCGACCCCGGGTCTGCGCATCACCAAGATCACCGGCGATGACGGCCGCCTGCCCCTCGACTCGAAGAAGAACACCGCCGGCGTCTCGGCCCACGCGCTGCTCCGCCATCTCGGCAAGAGCGACCTCGGCATCGAGATGGAGATCCATAAGAAGATGCCCTTCGGCAGCGGCCTCGGCTCCAGCGCCGCGAGCGCGGTCGGCGGCGCCTTCGTCGTCAATCGTCTCCTCGGCGACCCGCTGACGCGTCTCCAGTTGTTGCCTTTCGTCGTCGCCGGCGAAGCCGCTGCCGACGGTGCCTGGCATGCCGACAACGTCGGACCTTGTCTCCTCGGTGGCATCACCCTCATCCGTTCTAACGCTGAGCTCGACGTGATGGACATGCCGATTCCGGAGCGTCTCTGGGCCGCCGTCGTGCACCCTGATATCGTTGTGCTGACCAAGGTCGCCCGCGAAATCATGCCTCGCCAGATTCAGCTCGAGACTTCCACGCAGCAGAGTGGCAACCTCGGCGGCCTCCTGTGCGGCTTCTTCAAGAGCGACTACGCCCTCATCGGTCGTTCACTTCACGACCTTATCGCCGAGCCGCACCGCCACCGCTTGATTCCTGAGTTCTACCGCGCCAAAGCTGCCGCCCTGGCCGCCGGCGCGCTGGGCTTCTCCATTTCTGGTGCTGGTCCCAGTGTGTTCGCGCTCTGTGACGGCGAGGAGACTGCCCGCAAGGTCGCCGCTGCCGTCGCCGCCGTGTTTGCTTCGGTGCCGATCAAGGCCACGCCTTACGTCTCGCGCATCAATCCCAAGGGTGTCCATGTCCTCTCCGAGTCCTAAGTTGGAATTCGTCTCCACCGTCGACGCTTCCTGTCGCGGCTCCCTGCGTGACGTGCTGCTTTCGGCCATACCCGCCAAGGGCGGTCTTTGGGTGCCGACGCACATCCCGCAGGTCGCGCCCGACTTTATCGAGCGTCACCGCGACGCTTCCTACGCCGACCTCGCCGAGGCGGTCATAGCCCCCTATTTCGCCGAAGTCCTTGGGCCGGCGGTCCTTCGTCAGCTCTGTCAGGAGGCTTTCAACTTCCCGGTGCCACTCGTGCGCCCCGAGGGATTCAAGGGCACGCCGGCTGGACGCATCGCCGTCCTTGAACTCTTTCAAGGCCCATCCGCGGCCTTCAAGGACTTTGCGGTCCGCACCCTCGTGCGCGTCACCGCGCGTGTCCTTGGGGACGAGTTCCCGCAGCTGACCGTCCTCGCCGCGACTTCCGGTGATACGGGCGCCGCCGTCACGGAAGCTTGCTCAGGCGTCCCCGGCGTCCGCGCCGTGGTGCTCTATCCGCGCATCGGTGTCAGTGGCGTGCAGGAATCGCAGATCGCCCGCGCCCGTCCCGGCGTGGTCGCGCTGTCTGTCGATGGCACGTTCGATGATTGCCAGGCGATGGTGAAGCGCGCGCTCGCCGATGAGTCCCTGCGCCGTCGCCGCCCGTTGCTCACGGCCAACTCCATCAATCCGGTCCGTCTGATCGCCCAGGTTCCGTTCGCCTTCCACGCCAAGCGCCTGCTGGCTCCGGGCCGCCGGATGGGCATCGTGGTCCCTTCGGGCAATCTCGGTAACGTCGGCGCGGTGCAGCTCGCCCGGCGTATGGGTCTTGATGTCGCCGCCCTTGTCGCCGCGACCAACACGAATTCGCCTTTGCCCGACCTTTTCGCCACTGGTGAATATCGTCCGCGCCGCGCCACGCCCACGGCCTCTAACGCCATGGACATCGGTGATCCGAACAACCTCAGCCGCCTGCTCGCCTGGCGTGAGGGTGGCCCGGCGGTCAGCGCCGTCACCGTCGACGACAAGGCCACGCTCGACGCCATGCGCCGCGTTCGCGACGCGGGTGGCTATGTTCTTTGCCCGCACTCCGCGGTCGGCTGGAAGGCCGCCGAGGATCTGCTGGCACGCGACGGCGATAAGCTCGACGACGTCATTGTCTTTGGTACCGCGCACCCGGCCAAGTTCCCGGATGTGTTGCTGGATGCCTTTGGTGACGCCCACGCTTCTCGCTTCCCGGGCGAGCTGCCCGCGCCGGCACCGATCAAGATCGGCAACGACTTCGAGGCCGTCCGCAAGGTCCTCGAATCTGAAGCTGGTTTCGGTCGCTAAGGCTTACTTCGACGCGCTGTCCGGATTCGGCTTGGCTGCGGCCTTCTTGGCGGGCGCGGCTTTCGCGGCGGGCGCTTGTTCGATCACGATGATGCAGCCCGAGAGGGTGAGGCTGGCGAGGGCGAGGGTGGCTACGAGGGCGGTCTTCATGTCGGGGAGCATGGGGTGCGGATTTGGCTGGGTAAATCCGCAAAACAGAAAGGCCGCCCGGAGGCGGCCTTTGTAAGCGGTCCTGACGGAGCGCTTATTCCGTGTCGGACACCGCGAACGTGACGTTCGAGATGTTCGCCTTAGCGAGGCAATCGAGGACATTAATCACTCGTTCGTAGCGGGCATTCTCTTCGGCTTGGACCGTGATGAGGAGCTTCGTCTTGGACTGCTCGGCGGCCTGTCCCAACTGCTTCATTTGGTTATAGAGGTTCTCGAGGAGCTTGTCGCCGGACGCACCGACCGGGTCTTCATTAAGGGTGATTTCTCCGGTCTCGCTGACGCCGATGGTTACTTCGTCGGGAAGCTCGGTCTCCTTGGCGGTCTCGGCGTTGCCGGGGAGGGTGGTCTTCAGCTCATGTTCGACCTTCACGGCGCCAGCCATGACCATGAAGAAGAGCATGATCACGAAGACCACGTCGATCATCGGAGCGATCTGGAAGCCGGGTGAGCTGTCGGGTTGTTGTTCGCGTTGTTTCATGGCTTATTCCTCTTTGTTGAGGCCGGAGAAGGCGATGTTGTCGATGCCGGCTTCGGCGCCCCATTCGAGGGCCTTGGAGATGTATTTCGCGTGGCACTCCTTGTCGGCGCGGATCAGCAGGCGGTACTTCTCATTCGTTCCCTTACGGTCGGAGAGTTCCTTCGCGATGCCTTCCTTGTCGTTCGGGTCGATCTCGCGATCGTCGATCTTGTACTTGGCCTGACCCGTGGTCTTGTCCCACGAGATATTGATGAGTCCCGCCGCGGCCTTGTCGTCGCGCTTGATGCCGTTGGAGGCGACCGGGAGGGAGATGTTCTTGTCCACCTTGAGCACCTGGGCAGAGGTGATGGACATGAAGAAGATGAGCAGCACCAAGAGCACGTCGATCATCGGCGCGACCTGGAACTCCGGTTCCCCTTCTCCGCCTCCTCCTCCGCCTGCCATGGCTGTGCTGTTTGGTTAGGGGTGGAGGGGACTTACGACTGGACGTTCGAGGACGCGTTCCAGTCGGGCTTGGCGGCGTAGATCTCTTCGTCGCCGACCTTACGGCCTTCGACTTCTTCGTAGGGGAAGGCGCGGAACAGGCCGGTCACGATCTCAGTGATGTCGTGGATGCCTTTGTTGATGCGGTTCGCCAGGAGGTAGTAGGAGATAAAGGCCGGGATCGCGATGAAGAGGCCCGAGGCGGTCGCCACGAGCACTTCACCGATAGCGCCAGAGAGCTTGGAGGGGTCACCCACGCCGGAGGTGCCGAGGGTTTCGAACGCGCTCATCATGCCGGTCACGGTGCCGACCAGGCCGATCATCGGGGTACAGACGCCGATCACGGAGAGGTAGGAGGAACGGCCCTTAAGCTCGGCGTTGACGCGAGTGATCTCGGAGATGATCGCTTCTTCGGTCATGGTCTTGCCATCCGGGGTGAAGGCGACACCGGCGCGGACGACGTCGGCGATGGGGGAGCCGGCGGTCTTAGCGAAGGAGTAGGCACCGACGTAGTCGCCCTTCTTGAAGAGCTCGCGGAGCTGGGTGACATGGTCTACGGGGTAGAGCTTGCCGGCGCTCGTACGGATGTAGCCGTCGACGATAAACCAGATCATCGCCACGGAACAGGCGGTGATCGGGTACATGACCCAACCGCCTTCGATGAAGATGTCCATGAGGGTCTTCTTGTGGTGGGCGGCGGCAGCGGCTTCCTGAGCCGAGGCTACGATGGTCATCAGGCCGAGGAGGACGGCGCTGAAGGAGGTATTACGGAGATTCATCTTCATGATGATGGGGTGTAGGTTGTTTTTAGGTTAGGTTTTGGAAAGGGGCAAGGACTCACTTGTTGCCTTCGACCTTCTCTTCGGCGGCAAGTTTAGGCTTGGCCATGATGACGCCGTCCGGGAGAGGGCCGCCGGCGGCGATCTTCTTCTGGTCGGCCTCGGCCTTGGCGCGTTCTTCCTTGGGGAGCATCTTCTTGGCTTCCTCGGCCTCCTTGGAGACCGGGTAGGAGACGATGATGTCGTAGAGATAGCGATTGGCGATGGCCTCGAGCTTCTGATCGCGGAGAGCCGGACTGTCCATGCCGCGGAATGAGCGGGCGGCGCCCAGCATGGCCTTCGGGACGATTTCGGACTCGGAGCCGAAGAAGACCGGCACGCGCAGGTAGGTGGTCATCGCGGCTTCGTACTTCTTGGAGGCGAAGAGCGAGTTGCCTTTGACGAGGTGGAGACGGGCCTGGAGTTCGGCGGTATCCACTTTGGTCATGAGTTCGGTGGACTCTTTGACGACCGCTTCGTGGTCTCCCTTGCGGGCGCGCTGCATCAGGCGGGCGAGCTGGATCTGGGTGGCTACCTCGGGGAGCTTGGCGGCCTCTTCCTTCTCGAAGGCGTTGAGGAATGCTTCCGTCGCGGCATCGTTCTCGAGGCGGTCGAGGGCGTCGAGCTTGACGATGGACGCCCGGGCCCACCAAGAGCCGGGGACGTTCTTGATCGGTTCGAAGAACTTCAGGACGGCTTCGACGTTGTCGAGGGCCTTGGCGGGTTCGCCCCGGTTCACGTTGTCCTGGGCTTCCTTGAGGCGGGTGGGCATGGGCCAGATCACTTCGGTGACTTCGGACAGCTTGCGGGTGATGGTCGCCTCGAAGCCGGCGGCGCTGCTCACGCGGTCGATGGTACCCTTGACGACGTTGATCGTGCCCTTCTTGGCGTCGACGACCGGCTTAGGCGGGATGGA
This sequence comes from uncultured Opitutia bacterium, assembly GCA_937875975.1. Classification (GTDB taxonomy): domain Bacteria; phylum Verrucomicrobiota; class Verrucomicrobiia; order Opitutales; family UBA953; genus UBA953. The sequence goes on from CALEEU010000004.1 coordinate 12,301, forward strand.
GTTGTCCATCTTGAACGGGTCGTTGATCTCCCAGCGTTCACCTTTGAAGACGAAGGTCTGGGCCGGCGACGAGGCGGCGGCGAGGAGCGCGAGGGCGGGGAAGAGGAGGGAGAGGCGCATGGCGATTAGAGTCCGAGGAGGAAGGCTTTGGCTTCTTGCGCTTCGCGGGTGTCCTTGATGCGGTCCTTCTCGAGCATCTCCTTCAGGAGCACCTTGGCGGCGTCCTTCTGGTTGAGCTTCGTGGCGAACAGCTTGGCGGAAGCGAAATAGGATTTGGCGGCCCAGACCTCATATCTCTTCCAGGTCATGAAGCAGCGGCGGTAGTAGGCGATGGCCTCATTGTAGCCCTTCTCTTCGGTCGCCTGGCGTTCGGCCATCAGGCCGAGCCAATAGAGGGAGGCGGCCGTCTTCTCGCCGCGCCATTCCCTGGTCTTGGCGATTTCCTCGAACTCGTCCTTGGCCTCCTTGTATTTGGCGAGCTCGGCGAGGGCGCGGGCGCGGGTGAAACGGAGGTCGAGCTCCTTCGACATCAGGATGTTGTTGTCGATGGCCTCGTTGCAGAGCGAGAGGGCTTCGGCGTACTTCTTGTTGGCGAAGGCGATTTCGGCCAGCCCGGCGAAACCATAGTCGGCGTATTCCGAGGAGCGGGAATGCTCGAGGATGTAGCCGAAATAATCGGCGGCCTTCTTGTTGTCGCCCTTGGCGAGGAGGCTGTCGCCGACGAGTCCGAGGATCGTCGGGTTGAGTTCCTCGGCCTTGTAGTTGGCGGCGATTTTGGCGAAGTTGGCGGCGGTCTTCTCGGGTTCGCGGGTGAAGATGGCGAGCTCGCCGAGCGCGAAGAAGCCGCGGGCTTGGGCGACGAGGGAATTGCGGTGGTCTTCGAGGCGGAGCAGCTTGACCAGCTCTTTTTCAGCATCCTCGCTGGTGTAGGCGCCGGGCTCGGGCTTGGCTCCCGGCTTCACGCGCTTGACCTTGCGGGCGAGCTTCTCGGCCAGGAACACGATGAGCTTCTCGGTGCCTTCCTGGGTGCGGTCGTTGATGGATTCAGAGACGGCATCGGAAAGAATCTTGAGCGCGCGCTTCTTCTGTTCGGCGATGGAGACTTGGCGCTTGGCCTCGACCTTGGCGAGTTCGGCCTCGAGTTCGGTGGAGAGCTTGCGGACGGCCGTCTTGGCGACGTCGATCTCGGGCTGGGTGATGCCCGGTTTGCGCTCGAGCGTATCGACGGCCTTACGGGCGTCGGCGAGTTGGGCGCTGAACTTCTTGCGGACCTTCTCGGATTCGGCGGCGAACTCGGGCATGTCGCCCATGCGTTCGGTGGAGCGGATGACCTCGTAGAGGTAGGTCATCGCCTTCGGGTCGTTATGGTTCCAGTCGAAGATTTCCTTGAACAGGTCGCGCATGCGCTTGTGTTCGCCGCGGCCGGGGAGGAGTTTGCGGAGTTCGCCGAGCACGAATTCGAGGGCCTGCGGATTGGTGCGGGCGCTTTTGGCGGCGGCCTCGTAGGCGTCGATAGCCTTATTGGTGACGGCTTCCTTCTCCTTCTCAAACTTGGTCTTAATCTCGACGAATTTGGCCTTGTCGGGGGTCTTGGCGTTGACGCGGACGTCGAGGTCGGCGGCCTTGACCTTCTTGTCGATCTCGTCGGCAAGGGCGATGTTGGCGTCGCCGATCAGCGTGTAGACCTCGGGCATCTGGGAGATGACTTCGTCGGTGTTGGTCTTGGCGTAATCCTTGATCCAGTCTTCGCAGAGCTTGATGGTGCCAGGGATATCGCGCGGGCTGGTGCCGAACTTGACGATGGCCTGGCGGTAGCGGACGTCGGGGACGAACTGGCCCTTCGGATATTCCTGCTCGTACTTGTCGAAGTCGGCCTTGGTCTCCTTGTACTTGCCCTGGAAGAACGAGCAGAGCGCGTTCATGTAAAGCACCTGCTGGCGGACCGGGGAGCGCTCGTGTTTCTTGAGGAACTCCTCGAACGCTTTCTGGGCGGGCGCCCAGTCGACCTGGGAGAAGAGACAGGCCGCGATGCGGAAGTCGATCTCTTCGATGACCTCGGGGGTGAGGGTCTTGACGTTGCCCAGGACCCACTTGTAGTGGGCGATGGCCTCGGGGAACTCTTCGCGTTCCTGGGAGATGTCACCGAGGATCAGGGCGATGGGCGAGACCTGGTCATCCTTCGGGAACTTCGCGATGAACTCCTTACACTTAGCCTGGGCCTCGTTGTTGCGGCCGATGCGGCGCAGCGCGAGGATGTGGTAGTAGTAGGCTCCGGAGATCCGGCTGAAGCTGGGGCTATTTTCAAAGATATCAAGGAAGGCCACGTGGGCTTCCCATGGTCGATTCAGCTCGAGGAGGCAGAGGCCGATGCGGTAGGAGATGAACGCGTCGTAGTCCTTGTTGGCGTTGAACTCTTCCTGGATCTTCTTGAACTGCACGACCTCCTGTTTGGCCTTCTCGAGATTGGCGGCCTGTTCGGGGTTCGGCTTGGGGAAGTTCTTCGTCATCGTATCGACCTCCGCCTGCTTGGCCTCGATGGCGCGACCGAAAGAGCTGCTCAGGTTAGCGCGACGCAGCGTTCCTTGGTAATTGGTGAGGGCCTGACGATAGAAGTCGCCGCGGAAATTCTCATCGGCGGCCGTTTCGGCGGCGGAGAAGCGGGCGTCGCCGATTTCGAGGCGTTGGAAATTGGAGCGAACGACTTCGACGGGTGAACCGGTGCTCTTCGCGTCGATCTCGTTCTTCAGCTGGGTCGCTTCCTTGGTCAGGCCCAGCTTGGTGTACATGTCGACCAGCTTGTAAGCGGCCTCGCGGCTTTCCGGGGTGTTGATGCCGCCGGAGGTCGCTTGCTTCAGGAGAGCGATGGCCTGGGCGAAGGCCGCGCGCTTGACGTCCTCCGGCGAGCTCTTGGCGCGGTCGACGAGGATCTGGGCGGAAAGGGTGAAGGCGCTGACGCGCTCTTCGGGGCGAGCGAGCCTGTCGGTGCGGATCTTCCCTAGGCGGGCGAGCGCGAGCTCCCATTTGCCCTGCTTGGAAAAGGCTTCGATGAGCAGAAGCTCGGCGGTGCCGCGGCGATTATCGGTATCGGAGAGGAAGTCCTCCGTGCCCTTGGGGAACTTGTCGAGGAAGGCGGTCAGTTCGGTTTCAGCCCGCGGCCAATCCTTGATGAAGAAATGACAGAGCGATTTCTGGAACGAGACGACGGCCTTCAGCTTCGGCTCGACGTCGACGGCTTTGGCGTCGAGATCCTCGAACAGCGCGAGGGCCTCCCGGTACTTCTTTTCTTCAAGGTTCTTGATCGCATCCTTGTAGAGGAGGGACAGCGGGTCCTCTTGGGGCTTCTGAGCGGTGGGCAGTGGGCGAGTCTGCGCCATGAGATCGCCGTTGACAGGGGTCAGGGCAATGAGGACGGCGAGCAGGGCGGCCTTGGCCAATTTATAGGTGCGGGACTCTTTGATAAGCATCGGTGGAGGGGAGCGTTCAGCTCCGCATCTGGGGGTATGTAGAATTAGCCTAGCCGGCCGCAGATTGCCAAGCAATAAGCCCCTTTTGAAAGACAATCCTTCAAAGGGGTATGCCCCAAGGATGGCCCCTGTGAATAACTCAGGCTCCGGGCTTCATTCCCGTCGCCAGAATGGTCTCAAAACACGGCTCTTTGACCTCTTTGGCGACGACCCGGACCTCGGATTGGCGGAAACCCGCCTCCTCGATCCAGTCATGGAGTTCGTTTTCTTTGAAACCGAGCCAGCGGTCAGCGTAAAGCTCGCGGGCTTTCTCGAAACGATGGGCTCGGAGGTCGAGGATGAGCAACCGTCCGCCGGGCTTGAGGATACGGAAGGCCTCCGCCAGAGCCAGTCGCGGGTTCTCGGCGTGGTGCAGGGCTTGGCTGAGCAAGGCGAGGTCGATGCTCCGATCGGGCAGGGGGACTTTCTCGATGTTGCCAAGGATGTAGGTCAGGTTGCGGAGGTGCTCTTTCTTGGCCAAGGCGCGACCGACCTGGACCATCCGGGGGGAGTTGTCGACGCAGTGGACGCTCTCGGCTTGGCGGGCCAGCAGGCGCGAGAGCGTGCCGTCGCCGGCGCCGAGGTCGGCGATGCGTACCCGGGGCGTAAGCAGGAAGAGCATCTGACCGATCGCTTCCCAGGAGCGTCCCGGGCAGTAGTTGCGGCCGAGGCGGTCGGCCACGAGGTTGAAGTGTTGCTCAGCTTTTTGGCGGCGCTTCTCGATGATCCGCTGCAAGGAGCGCTGGTCCGCGGCGGACTTGGGCTCGCGTGCGCTGGCGGCGAGGGCGGCGTCCACGATGCCGGCGACGCTCGCCGGCAGGTCGCGGGCGAGCGAGTAGAACGATTTCTTACCGTCGCGTCGGTCGTGCACGAGCTGGGCCTTGCGCAGTAACGCCAGGTGAGTCGAGATGCGTGACTGGGGAAGGCCGAGGATTTCTTGGAGTTCGCCGACAGCCAGCTCGCCGCGGTGAAGCAGGTGGAGCATGCGGGACCGGGTCGGGTCGGCCAGGAGGCGCAGGGTTTCCCAAGGGTCGGACATGCGGGCAGGTTGGGGTGCGCCGGGGCCCGTGTCAAAAGAGGAAGCCCCGTTTCCGGGGCTTCGTCAGCAGGCCATTCAGCAGGGACTTAGCGCTTATCGACCCAGCGGGTGATGCGGATGACGGTCCAGTTCTCGCCCTTGCCGTTGATGTTCGTCGTGAAGGTCTCGCCCGTCTTATGGTTGAGGAACTGCTTAGCCAGAGGGGAGATGTACGAGAGGATGTTCTTTTCCGGTTCGCCGTCCCAGGCACCGAGCAGGTCGTAGGCGAACTCCGTCTGGTCGGAGCCGCGGCGGAGGACCACGCTAGAGCCGACGCTGATGGCGTCCGTGTTGGCTTCCTTGAAGTCGGTGACCTTGGCCTTCTTCAGCAGCGCGTCGAGCTCGGCGCGACGGGCGGCGAGGGTGTCATGGTCCTGGCGGGCCATCTTGTATTCGGAATTTTCCTTCAAGTCGCCGTGCTCCTTGGCGATCTGGATGGCTTCCTTGACCGCGGGGAGGCGCACCTTGACGATGTCCTCGAGCTCGCGCTCCTTTACTTCCTTCGAGTGCTTGGAGACGAGGAGTTCCTTTTCCTCGGCTTCGGAGCCGGAATGCTTGGACTTGGCGAGGCGCTGGACGTGCGGCTCGATCTTGGCGAGGCGGGAGAGGAGGGCCTTCTTGGTCATCTCGTCGAAGCCCTGGCTGCTCATCATCGTGCGGGTGAGGTCGAAGATGGTCTCGCTGTCGGCCTTCTTGCCGTCGGCGGGGACCAGGATGTTGGCGATGAGCTCCTTGTCCTTGATGAGTTCGTTGGCGAGCGGGATGCGGGCCGTGGAGTTGGACTCGAGGGATTCGGTGTCGATCGAGGAGAGGATGGCGCCGAGCAACGAGGGGTTGATCAGGCGGCCGACGATGTCGGCGTACTTCTTCGAGTCGCGGTTCTTGATGACCCAGATGATGACCGGGGCGCGCAGTTCGCGGGTCTCGAGCCACTGGGCGAAGCGGGCGGAGACGGCGGCGGCGAGTTCCTGGTCGCAGAGGTAGGCGATCGATTCGGAGACGAGCTTGGCGGAGCCGCTCTTGGTGCCGCCGATATCGCGGTTGCGGAGCAGGTCGAAGGCGCGTTCGGACCAGTTGTCGCCGTGGTGGGCGCGCACGAGGTCGAGCAGGCTGCGGATCTTCTCGGTAGTGTGCGGGATGTTCAGCGCGACGAAGGCGAGGTCGCTTTCGGTGCAGAGGGCGATGATTTCCGAGGCCGTCGGGCTGACGGTTTCGACGTTCTCCACCGAAGAGCGGAAGAACTTATCGCGGTTCCAGATGCCGCCGAGGATGGCGGGGAGATTGTCGCGCTTGCGGGCGGTTTCGAGTTTCTTGATTTCCTTCGCGAGGTCGGCGGAGACCTTCTCGAGGTTGGCGGCGGTGGCGGCGGAGCGGGTCTCCGAGGAGGCGCAATCGGCGAGTTCTTCGAGGAGGATGAGCTTACGTTCGAAATTAGGGGCGCCTTCGTACTGGGCGAAGAGGTCTTCACCGAGGTCCTTGGGGGCTTCGAGCAGGGCGTAGAGGCCGCCTTTACGCTCGGGGACGAGGATGGCGCGATCCTTGCGGAGGGCGGCGCGAGCCTTGGTCCACCAGGCCTTGAAGGAGGTGGCGCGATCCTTGCCGGCAGGCAGGGAGGCGAAATAGACGCGGTCGAGGTTGGCTTCGAGGGCGTAAGAGGTGCACTCGCCAGTGGGGTATTCGGCGAGGAGAGCCTTCACGACGCCGGCAGGGTCGTTGGCTACCATGTTGGCGATCTCGGCCTTGGTGGTGTCGCCGTAGGCCTTGGCCACGACGCCGTTAGGATTGATGACCTCGATCTTGCCGAGGAAGAAGGCGGCATCCATGACGTGGGCCTTCTTGTTCTGTTCAGGGAAATCGACGGTGAGGCGCTTGGTGGCTTCGTCGTAGGCGCGGATGACGCCGATACCCCAAGCTTGGTGGAGGCAGAAGGCCGGCTGACCCGTGGCGACCAAGTCGATGGCGGCCTGCAGGGAGTTGATTTTACCACCTTGTGGGTTGAGTGCCTTGTTGCTCATTGCAAAAGTGGGTTTTGGGCATAACAATTCTCACTTGCAAGCAGGAAGGCGGGGGGCTTTGGGGTCTATGCCTCGACAGTCCTCCTGACCTGCGTCCCACATGGCCTTTAAGCCCGAAAAACCCTCAATCCACGGCGAAACTCCCGAGACCCTCGGCGAGCGCTTGGTCGCGGACGGCCACCCCCGCTACCGGGCTGGTCAGGTCTTCGAATGGCTGTACCCGCGCCGGGCCGAGACCCCGGAGGCGATGACCAACCTCCCCGCCAACCTCCGGGCCTGGCTTCTGGCCAATTATGACTTCGAGGCGACCAGCCTCGTTCAGCGTAAGGCCTCCTCCGACGTCACCCAGAAGATCCTCCAGCGCCTCCGGGACGGCTCCCTCATCGAGACCGTCATCATCCGGGCCCCGATGGAGGGGGTGGGGCAGGAGAAGTCCCGCCGGACGATCTGCATCTCGACCCAGGTCGGCTGTGCCTATGGGTGTAAATTCTGCGCCTCGGGTCTCGAGGGCTGGAAGCGCGATCTCTCGATCGGCGAAATCGTCTCCCAGCTGGTTCAGGTCTGCCGGATTGAGGACAAGACGGATCCCGCCCGCGCCGCCGAAGGCCTGGCGTCCTTCGACAATATCGTGGTGATGGGGATGGGTGAGCCGCTGGCCAACTACGAGAACCTGATGTCCGCACTCCGCATCGTGAACGCGCCCTGGGGCTTTGGCTTCGGCGCGCGTCGCGTCACGATCTCCACTTCGGGCGTGGTCCCCAAGATCCTCAAGCTCGCCGAGGAGCCGCTGGGCTTCCGCCTTGCCATCAGTTTGCACGGCGCGACCAACGAGGTCCGTGACCAGATCATGCCGGTGAACAAGAAGTTCCCGCTCGAGGAACTCATCCCCGCGGCGAAGGCCTTCGCCCGTAAGCACGGTCGGATGCTGACCTTGGAATTCATCCTCATCGAGGACATCAACGACTCGCTCGAGCAGGCCAAGAAGCTCGCCGTCATCGCCCGTGAACTCCACGCGCACGTCAATCTCATCCCGTATAACAAGGTCGAAGGCCTGCCGTGGGTGCGCCCGTCTCTGACGCGCCAGGATCGCTTCGTGAAGGAACTCCGCGCGCTCGGCGTGACGGCGACGCTCCGTCGCGAGAAGGGGCACGATATCGACGCGGCCTGCGGTCAGTTGCGCCTCCAGACGGAGAAGGCCCAGAGCGCCAATCCCCCGCCCGCCGCGGCTTAGGCCGTCAGGGCGGCGGCGAAGGCCTTGCGGTCCGGCGCCTTGAAGAAAGCCGTGCCCGCGACGAACGTATCCGCCCCCGCCTCGCGGCAGCGGAGGCCAGTCTCGACGTTGATGCCGCCGTCGACCTCGAGGCGGAAGTGCGCGCCGCGCTTCGCGCGTTCGGCGGCGAGGAAACGGATGCTGTCGAGGACGGAAGGGATGAACGGCTGTCCGCCGAAGCCGGGGAAGACCGTCATGCAAAGTACGAGATCAACGGAGTCGAGGTAAGGCAGCAGGCGGCGCGGATCGGCATCGGGGTTCATGGCGATGCCGGCTGATAGTCCCGCGGCCTTGATGGCGGCGATGGTCTTGGCGACGTCGTGGTCGGCCTCGACATGCACCGTAAGGCGTTCGGCTCCGGCCCGGGCGAAGGCCTCGACGTAGCGGTCAGGGTGGCTGAGCATCAGGTGCACATCGAAGTGCAGCGTCGTCAGCGGACGCAGGTCGGCGACGACCTGCGGGCCGAAGCTGATGTTGGGCACGAAGTGCCCGTCCATGATGTCGATATGCAGCCAGGTCAGGCCGGCTTCCTCCACCGTGCGCACACCCTGCGCGAACGCGCCGTGATTGGCGGCGAGCAAGGAAGGGGCGACGACGGCGGGGTTCATGCTTACCAAGCGGTGGTCGCGGCTTCGCGGATCTGCGAAGCGATGTCTCCGAAGAGCGTCGGCCCGAGGCTGAGTTCCTCGGCAGCGGGATCACCAGAGACCTGAAGGGTGGCGATCGATCTGAAGGTACGGTCCTTGAAGAGCACGCGCTTGCCGCCGTCGGTCGTCAGGGTGCAGCGCACCTCGAAGCTCACGCGATAGCTCGTAAAAGCGTAGGCATCACCGGTCTTGGTGGTGAACCCGTCGCGCTGATAGCGCGTGACTTCGGTCTCGAGTCGGGCTTCGCCAGGGCCGACCTTCACGCGAGGGTCGCCGGCGAGGGCTTCGATGATCTTGCTGTGCAGCACGGCGTGCGTACCGGTGCGGGCGGTAGAGTTGCGGATGGCAGCGACTTCGACGCTGCGGAAGGCGGGCTTGGGGCCGCCGAGGCGATAGGCGGAGCAGCCGGCGAGGACGGTAGCTGCAATGAGCGCGACGAAGAATCGCTTCATCGGCGATCTCCTCCCGTGGCAGGCTTCGGCTCTTCCTTCTTGAAGCCGAGACCATCGAGGTCTCCACCGACGGCCTGCGGCTTGACTTCGGCGGCGGTGCGCGGGCGCGGATAGGAGCCGAGCAGTCGGTCGGCAAAGGTCTTCGGAGGATTGGGGTCCTTCTGGATGCGGGCGAGAAGTTCTTCGGCTTCCTTGGACGCGGCCGATTCCGGAGCGATGTTGCGGCAAGCGTTGGCCATCAGCTTGGCGGCTTCAGGATTATTGCGGTCGAAGAAGTAGAACTTGGCGAGATTGAGGCGGGCGCGGGCGGCGCGATCGCGGAGGAGGGCGATCTGTTCGATGGCCTGCTTGGCGCGCGGGTCGTTGGGGAACTGGTCAGCCAGCGTGCGCCAATGGTCGGCGGCTTCGATCGTGGTGGCTTGGTCCCAGGCTGGTCCGAGTGACTCCTTGGAACGCATCGTGGCGAGCATTTCGAGGCCTTCGGCGGCGAACTTGGAGGTGGGATAATCGCTGACGAGACGTTCGAGGGCCTCGATCGTCTTCGCATCATTGCCGCCCTCTTGGCCAAGGCGGGCCGTGCGGATGAGGCTTTCGTCGGCGTACGGGCCATTGGGCGCGAGGCGGAGGGTCTTCTGCCAGAGGGCAATCGCGCCTTGGGGGTCGCGGAACCAAGGGAACCAGCCGCCGAGCTTGCGGCGTTCGCCAGCGGCGAGACGGTTCGCGATCTCGAACTGCAGTTTCACGGCATCACCGAAACCCGCGAAGCTCGAGTGGCGGGCGTAGAGGTCGTCAATCAGTTCGGTAGCAGTCTCGAATTCATGGCGCGCTGCATGGAGACGGGCGCGCTCGAGGATGGCGACAGCCTCGGCTTCGGTGCCGGCGTTGGCTTCGCCGATGATGGACCATTCTTTGATGGCGGTGCCTGCATTACCGTCTTCGGCGGACTGGGAGGCGCGGTTCATCGCGAGCAGCACGATGGGCAGGCGTTCAGCGGGGACGACGTCGTTCGTCGTGCCGGGCTTGACGCGCCACGTCCCCTCGAAGTGGACGTATTCCGCTTGAGCGATGGGACCGTGCAAGAGCGCGACGGCGAGGAGGGTTTTAGCGAGGTGGTTCATGCCAGCGGAGAAGGGTTGCGCCCCAGGTGAGACCGGCGCCGAAGGCGACGATGAGGACGAGGTCGCCGTGCTTGATCTTGCCGTCTTTCCAGGCTTCTTCAAGCGCGAGAGGGATCGAGGCCGCGGACGTGTTACCGTAGCGCTCGAGGTTTGAGGGGAAGCGGTCCATGCCCACGTTGAGCTGGCTCGCGACGGCCTCCAGAATCCGGCTGTTCGCTTGGTGCGGGATGAACCACGCGACCTGTTCCGATCTCACGTCGCACTTGGCGAGGACGCGTTCGCAGGATTCGGCCATGACGCGCACGGCGTGGCGGAAGACTTCCTTGCCGTTCATCCGTAGGAAGTGCTTGCCGTCGCGGAGGGAGTCCGCGGTCGCAGGGGCGGCGGAGCCTCCGCCGGCGCAATGCAGGAGCTCGGCGTTATTGCCGTCGGCTCCGAGCAGGTTGCCGAGCAGGCCGACGTTCTTCTCCGGGGTGGTCTCCAGCAGGACGGCGCCGGCGCCGTCGCCGAAGAGCACGCAGGTCGTTCGGTCCGACCAATCCACCACGCTGGAAAGTTTCTCGGCGCCGACGACGAGGGTGCGGCGATAGGCGCCCGAGCGCATCATGTCCTTGGCGACCTGGAGGGCATAGACGAAGCCTGAGCAGGCGGCGGAGACATCGAAGCAGGGGATGTCACGGCGGAGGCCGAGTTTGGCCTGAAGGAGGCAGGCCGTGGACGGGAAGGGTACATCCGGCGTCATCGTGGCGACGATGAGCAGGTCGACGTCGGCCGGGGTCAGCCCGGCGCGTTCGAGAGCCTTGGCGGCGGCCTTCGCACCCATGTCCGAAGGGTTCTCGCCCGGGGCGGCGATGCGTCGTTCGGCGATACCGGAACGTGTCTTGATCCACTCGTCGGAGGTATCCACCATCGTGGACAGTTCGGCATTGGTGAGCTTGCGTTCCGGAGTGTGGACCCCGATGGCCCGAATGAAGACTGAAAGCTCAGCGCTGCTCATCGATGCGTGAGAAAAGACCCCTTGGGCGGGGAAGGGAACACTAAAACCTCAGGCTTCCTCCGGGGTGGAGGAAATCACCGCATTCGCCTCGGCCAGCGAGGTCAGCATGCGATGTCCGGCGCCGTGGCCAAGGGCTTCCAGACCTAGGCGGATGGCGCTGGAGATACCTTGACGGTTGCTCGAACCGTGGGCCTTCATGACGAGTCCGGTGAGACCGAGTAATGGTGCTCCACCGTAACGTTCTGGCTTCAGTTTGCCTTTGAGGTCGCGCAGGAGGGGGAACATGGCGATGCCTCCGGCCAGGTAGACGGGATTGCTCTTCACCTTGCTGCCCACCATGTCGCGGACCATGTAAACGAGGCCTTCGAGGGTCTTGAGGATCACGTTGCCCGTGAAGCCGTCGGTCACGACGACATCGCAGGCGTCGCCAAAGACGTCGAAGCCTTCGACGGGGCCGACGTAATTGATGCGGTCGCCCAAGGCCTTCAGGAGGGCGTGCGTCCGATTGATACGCGGGCCGCCTTTGCCTTCTTCGGTCCCGACCGAGAGGAGACCGACGCGCGGGCTGGCGATGCCGAGGGCGCTCTGGGCGTAGATGGAGCCGAGGACGGCGTTATGCACCATCTGGGCGGGCGTGGCCTCGGGGTTGGCGCCCACGTCGAGCATGATGAAATGGCCTTCGCGTCGCGGCATGATGGCCGCGAGGGCAGGGCGTTCGGCTCCTTCCATGGGACGAACTTTAATGGTTCCGGCGGCGACGAGGGCCTTGGTGTTGCCGGTGGAGACGACGACGTCGACTTCGCCCGCCTTAAGCATCTCAAGGGCGATCACCATCGATGAGTCGCGCTTTGACTTGAGCACGGCCATCGGGGCGTCGTCCGGAGCCACGATGCTGGCGGCGTGGCGGAAGCTGACGCGGCTGTTTCTGAGCGCACGATGTTCGATCGCGAGCATGCGGAGATTGTCTTCATGGCCGACGAGCACCAGGGCGTCGTCTGGTCCGATGATGCCATCCTTGAAAGCGACGGCGGCAGCGGCCACGGCTTCCGAAGGGCCCATGTCACCGCCCATGCAATCAAGGGCGATACGATGACCTTTCTTCGGAGGGACGTCGCTCATGAGGTCGGGCTGAGCCCGGGGGAGCTTAAGCTCCGGTGTCCAGCACCTGACGACCGCGGTACTTGCCCGTGGTGGGGTCGACGCGGTGGGAGCGACGAAGAGCACCAGATTCGGCGTCTTTGACGAGTTTCGGGGCGCGGAACTGATTGGCGGCACGACGGAGTCGGCTGCGGCGTTTGGACTGTTTACGTTTCGGATTGGCCATGGTTCTACGCTGGGATGAGGGTCGGTTCTACCCCTCCCGCCCCCTCGGTCAAGCCCCCTTTCCATTCCCTTGCGATTGTGGGCAGGTTTGTTTGGCTGGCCTGATGCCCGGCCATCCCGCCCTTTTCCTCGATCGAGACGGTAACCTTATCTATGACCACCACCATACCTGCCGGGAGGATCAGATTGAGCTCATTCCGGGGGTGAAGCCCGCCTTGGAGGCCTGCCTTCAGGCCGGCTACCGCCTCTTCGTGCTGACCAATCAAAGCGGCATCAACCGCGGTATCTTCACCTGGGCACAGTACGAAGCCTGCAATCGGCGCATGCTCGAGCTGCTGGCACTACCCGCCCCCGGCATCTTGGAAATCAAGGCGGCACCGGAGCGTCCCGATGAACCCTCGCTTTACCGTAAGCCGAGCCCTCGCTTCATCTTGGAGAAAATCGCGGAACATGGACTGGATCCGAAGCGCTGTTGGATGACGGGCGACCGCGTCACAGATTGGGAGGCCGGCCATAACGCGGGCATTCGCTCCTGTGCGATGCGCAGCGGCACAGCCAAGCCGGAAGAGCTTTTGCAGGCGGCCAGCAAGGGGTTTGCGGTGCACGACGATTTTCCCGCTTTCGTGCGCGCCGAGCTTAAGCTGACTTTCTAGGCCAACAAAAAAGACGAACCGGGTGGTTCGTCTTTTGATCGCCTGAGCGAGCCGATTAGGCCTTGGGCTTTTCCTTCTCGCAGGGGCACTTGCCGTCCTTCTTCTCTTCGTCGCCAGCGACGACAGCCTTGGGCTTTTCCTTTTCGCAGGGGCACTTGCCGTCCTTCTTCTCTTCGTCGCCAGCGACGATGGCCTTCGGCTTTTCCTTTTCGCAAGGGCAGTTGGGGCACTTGCCGTCACCCTTCTTTTCTTCGGCGCTGACGAAAGCAGCGGAGAGAGCGAGGATGCCGACGGTGAGGGTCAGGAGTTTGAGGAATTTGGAGTTCATGATGGAAATATATGGTTGGTGAATTCTAGCCCAAGTCAATCGGCCGGAGGTCATTCCGGTCAGTGAGTTTACCCTACTGGCCGATCGCGTTGCGGATACGGATAATTTCATCCAATGACTTCGTTAAACCACTGCCAGGCAACCAGTTGCTGCCGCTATTGACCTGATAGATGTGCTTGTTTTTAACGCAGCCCAGGTCTCTGACTCCCGGGATCCGGACCATTTCAACGGCTTTTTCAGGGCTGGTCGTGATGAGGCTGTCCGTTCCGGAATTCTGGACCCAGAGCACGGCGTCCGGCTTTGCGGAGACAAGGAGCTCCCAGTCGAACTTGATCCAGGCGCCGCGTGACAGGGCGGATTGCAGCCCGGCTGCGGCCAAAGGTTCGGCCAGATAACTATCGGGGCCGGCCATCACTCCATCCCAGATAACGATAATCCTGCGCGCGGTCATCGCCGGACGATTTGAAAGTAGCGTGGTGATTTTCTTTGCGGCATCGGTGCGCCCAGTCGCTTCGCCGAGAAGAAGGATGTCCTTGCTGACGGAGTCGCGTGACTCCGGGTTTAGCACGAGCGTACGGAGGCCGGCCTTCGCACACTTCTCGGCCCAGAGCGGATTGGCCATGCGCGGGAGAATCACGAGGTCGGGCTTTACCCCGAGCAGTCGCTCGAGGTCAGGCATGAAGACGTCGGCATCGCGCGCGGCGGGATGATCCTTCGGCAGCGGGCACCAACG
>CALEEU010000005.1 GCA_937875975.1 uncultured Opitutia bacterium
ATGACCTCGGCGAGGAGGGCTTGGAAAAGTTCGGTCTCGCGGGCGAGCGCCTGCTCGTCGGCGCGCAGCACTTCGCGCTCCTTGGTGCGCAGCTCTTCGGTGGTGAAGCGCTCAGCGTTCACCATGGTCTGCTTACGAATATAATCAGCCGGCACCGCAGCGAGATTGGCCTTAGTGATTTCAATGGCGTACCCGAACGCACCGTTATAACGGACCTTCAGGGACTTGATACCGGTGCGTGTCTGCTCGTTGCGTTCGAATTCGGCGATCCAACCCTTGCTGTCGGAAGCGAGCGAACGAAGTCGGTCGAGTTCGACATCAAACCCGGCACGAAGCGCCCCGCCCTCGCTGAGATCCACTGGGAGCTCGTCGCCCAGAGCGGCCTCAAGCCGGGCGAGAAGCTCAGGCTCAAGATTGATGCGCCCAGCCTGTTCAGCGAGCGCGCCACCTGGAAGAGCCAGCAGCTCCTCGCGAATCGGAGGGAGGGAGCGAAGCGTGTCGCGGACACCGCCGAGTTCGCGCGGATTCCTGAGACGATTCTGCAGGCGAGCGAGGATGCGCGCGATGTCACGGACGCCACGCAGCGCTTCGCCCACGCGGGATGAGGCGCCGGGGTGTTTGAAGAATTCGCCGACCGCGTTCTGGCGTTGGGCAATCGTGGCGAGGTCCGTCGAGGGCTCGGCCAGCCACAGTGCGAGCAGACGGGCGCCGGAGGGAGTCTCTGTCCGGTCGATGGTCTCGAGCAGCGAACCTTCGCGTGAGCCGTTAGAAGACGCGAAGAGTTCCAGGTTACGCGAAGAGGCCGCATCCAGTAGCACCGACGAACCCAGTTTGGTCTCGATCAGGCGAAAGAGGTTTTTGGGACGATCGCAGAGTGAATCGGTGACGTAACCCAGAACGGCGCCGGCCACGCCCAAGGCAGGATGTTCCTCGGTCAAACCAAAGCCTGCCAGACCATGCACGGATAGCGTCTGGGCCACGAGCCGGGCGCCCGCGGCTCCATCGAAGTTCCAGCCAGGGAGACGGGAGACCGCCCTGCCCTGCAAGAAGACCTCGAGCGCTTCGCGATGCTCGGACGAGGGTTCGAGCCCCTCAGGGAGGATGATTTCCCGGGGAGAGACCGAGTGAAGCAATGGCAGCAGGCGCGCCGGAGAGGCGTCTGTCGCCAAGCGGAAATCAGCGGTCGAGACATCAAGCCAAGACGCATGCCAACCCTGCTTGTCCCAGGAGATCGCCGCTAAGTAGTTACCGCGTCGTGAATCGAGCTGCGAATCTTCGAGCGCCGTACCGGGAGTTAGGATGCGGGTCAGACCGCGGCGTACCAGTTTGCCAGCGACGGGGGCTTCGAGCTGGTCGCAGATCGCGACCTTCCAGCCGGCGGCGAGCAGGCGGTTCACATAAGCAGGAGCGGCATGATGCGGCAGGCCCGCCATCGGCGTCTCGTGGCGCTTCGTGAGGGTCAGTCCGAGAACCTTGGCCGCCACTACTGCATCCTCGCCAAAGACCTCATAGAAGTCGCCTAGGCGAAAAAGCAGGATTGTCCCTGCGGCGAGCTTCTCACGAAACTCGCGGTACTGACGCTGCATCGGGGTTTCCTTTTCCACTGCGTGCAGGGAAACTCCCTGCAAACGCGTGCGCAAGAACGGACTACCCTCCCCCACCCCCGAGGGGCGGGAAGTTGCTCACATCAGCTGAGCGGCGAGCTCGGACAGGGCGCTGCGGACACCACTGATCAGTCGCACGTTGGCGATGATAGCATGGCCCTTCATGCGCTCATGGGTATGAATCAGCCCGTTGGACTTACCGTCAAGGTATGGGGTATCGACCTGATCCAAGTCGCCAATCAGGACGACCTTGGAGCCTTCGCCGATACGCGTGATGACGGTCTTCGCTTCGTGCGGGGTCATATTCTGCGCCTCGTCGACAATCATGAAGGCATGGCCGATCGAGCGACCGCGGATGAAGGTCATCGCCTCGATCTCGATGAGACCGGAATCGATGAGCCATTGGTAAGGCTTGCGCGGCTGATTGACGGCCTGGAACTGCGAACCAAAGATCGGCTGAGGGGCCTTCATCGCCTGAGCCTTCTTCTGGCGGCGTTGCGAATCAGTGGCCACGGCCTCCTTGGCCAACGGTGTGGGTGCGGAATTTCCATTCTTGGAAAAAAGGACCTCAAGGTTGTCGAAATAAGGCTGGATATAAGGAGAGAGTTTTTCCTCCTTGGAGCCAGGGAGCGCGCCGATGTCTTTGCCGATCTGCACCACCGGGCGGGAGACGTAGAGCTTCTTATAAGGCGAGAAATCGCTGAGCACCTGCGAAAGAGCGGCCGCGATAGAAAGGAAAGTCTTACCGGTACCGGCGCGACCGAAACAGGTGACGAGACGAATCTCCGGATTCAAAAGAGCGTCGAGGAAGATCCACTGCTCGAAGTTCTTCGGGATGACACGCATACCGCGAGGCATCTGCAGCCCCTTGCGGGAGCCACTATCGGAAGACATGAACTCCCGATAGAGTCCGAGGGGGACGAAAGCACCATCGCCCACATGGCGGGCAGGTTCGGTCCAAGAGTCGGACGTAAACATCACGTACTCGTTCAGGATAAGGGGCGGCTCTTCCTTCACCTTCACCTGAACTTGGCCGAGCTCACGGAAGTCACGCATGGCCGCGGCGGTCACTTTGATCGTGCGGTATTCACCCTCGTCGCTGGTCTCAACGCGATCGTTACGATAATCCTGGACGTCCACGCCGAGGGCTTGGGCCTTGAGCGCCATACAGGCGTCTTTGGTGATGAGGATCACCGGACCTTTGGAGGTGTCGCGCAGGTAGATCGCGGAAGCGATGATGCGATGGTCTGGGGCGTCGACCTGCATGAACACAGCGCGAACTCGATCAGCCTTGGCGCCATTGAAGTGATCGCGAATGAGCGATTCGTTGATGACGATGCGAAGCTCGCCACCGTCACGCAGCTTTGCGTGCAGGGCGCCAGGCTTAGAGGGATCTCCCTCAGCGATTTCCTTCAGCGGACGGTTCTCAAAGAGACTTCGAATCGAACGATTAACCCGTCGCGCGCTGGCACCGAGTTGACCTTGTTGGGTCTTGAGACGATCGAGCTCAGACAAGACCTCGACAGGCACAGCGACGATGTGCTCATCGAACTTGAACAGGGACTCGGGATCGTGAATTAGTACGTTGGTGTCCAGGACGTAAGTCTTTTTCACATCTCCTCACGTGACCGAAATCGGACAGAGGGCAATCTGTAAAAATTATTTCGTGCCGTCGATGGCGCTTAGGTATTCCCAACTGTAGATACCTGTACGATGTCCGTCGCTGAACTCCAAGGTGACGGCATAGTTGCCGACGCGACTCAATCCGGTGACGACGACACCCGGGAATCGTCGGGGCCCGTCGCCACCCCATCGCTGCCCGAGGATGTCGACCTCACCCATGTTCTCGGCGCTCGGCGAAAGCTCACGGAGGAGTTCGGCGCGGAGGCATTGCTCACGGCCGTCTTCCCAGGTGATGGCGACGAAATCACCGATAATCTGAAGGTCTCGCGGCGGCCGCATGGCCACCAACCTGCGACCTGTCGAGAGGGTGGCAAGCAGGGAGCGGGCGACGGGACGACCTTGACTCCCCCCGCCGGGCTCGGGAGTCTAGACGGACTTATGGCAGGCGTAGGCAAACTCCTCAAACAGGCCCAGAAGATGCAGCGTGGCATCGCGGAGGCCCAACAGCAGCTCACCACGGAGAAACTCGAGGTCTCTCATGGCGGTGGCGCGATCAAGATCACGGTCAACGGCCATGGTCTCGTCCTCGCCCTGACGATCGACCCGGAGTTCATCAAAGAGGACAAGGCGATGGTCGAGCAGTCCCTCGTCGCCGCCCTGCAAGAGGCTTCAGCCAAGGCTCGCGAGCTCCACGAAGCCACGATGTCGAAGGCCACGGCTGGTTTCTCCCTGCCCGGGATGTAATCGCACGTGACTCCCTCTTTCGACAAGGTTCGCCAACTCCTTAAGATGCTCCCGGGCATGGGGCACCGCTCCGCCGAACGCATCGCCTTGCACCTGCTAGTCGAACGTCCGGGCAAGCTCGCGCCGTTGCTTGAATCCCTGCAATCCGCCGCCGCCGCGGTCCGACGCTGCGCCCGCTGCGGAAGCCTTGCCGAGGCTGAACTCTGCCCCATTTGCCTCGAACCCAAGCGGGAGCCTGGGTCTATCTGTGTCGTCGAACAAGTACCCGACCTGATGGCTATCGAGCGCTCTGCCGCCTATCGCGGCACCTATCATGTCCTGCATGGCCGGCTTTCGCCCATCAACGGCGTCGGACCCGACCAGCTCAACCTGGCCAGCTTCGAACAACGCCTTAAGGACGAACCTATCACGGAAGTCGTCCTAGCCCTCGGCAACGACATCGAAGGCGAAGCGACCTGTCATTACATTAGTGAAGCCATTCATGCGGTTCGCCCCACGATCAAGATCTCCCGCATCGGCTTCGGCCTACCCAGCGGCAGCGGTCTGACTTTCGCCGATCCGGCCACGCTGCGCAGCGCGCTGGAGGGACGTCGCGATGTCGCCAACTAATTCGTCCATCGCCTACCCGGCGGAAGCGGAGGCGTTCTGGGTCGGCCAGGCCGAACTGGTAGCGGAAAAGCTCGGTGATGAAGCCCTCGAGCGCATGACACCCGCCGTGGCTCACCTCTCAGATCTTTTCACTACCGAGCGTCCCGATAAGAAATTCCCCGACTACTTCGCGGACCCACGGCTGCTCGGGGCTTACGGCGTATTTTTCCTACCCCAGAGCTTCACCCGCACTTCTTTCGCGCTGGCCCAGACCTGTGGGCTCCGCGGCTGGAAACCTTCCAGCCAAGTCCCGGCGATTCTCGACCTCGGCTCTGGCCCAGGGTCTTGTGGCGTTGCGGCTGCCTATCGACTCCGCCAAGCCGGTATCAAAAAGATTAAACTACACGGAGTAGATAAGTCACCGAGTGCCTTGGCTTCGATGGAGTCCTTCGCCCAGGCCACTCTGGGTGAGGACGTAGAGACAAAGACCCGTATCGGTGACGCATCCCGGCCGGAGACTTGGCCCGAAGGCCCCTTCGATCTCATCGTCGCAGGCTTCGTCATGAACGAGATGCCTCAACTCGACCACGCCGCCCTGCTCCGCTGGTTCGGTGAACTCAAGGACAGGCTCGCCCCCGGCGGACTCATCCTGATCCTCGAACCCGCCCTACGGATCACCGCCGAGCGATTGCAGAAACTCAGCGACGACGTCGCGGCCGGAGAAATGACCCGCATCGCGCCCGAACTCGATGCCCTGCCTGATCCGCAGCTCGGACCCGGCGAGCATTGGAGCCACGAGACGCGGGCCTGGAAAGCTCCCGCCTCGACCGTATTCGTCAACCGCCACCTCCATCGGGATCTACGCGAAGTGCGCTTTTCTTTCGCCGCCTTCTCGGACGCACCGCTGCAGCCGCTAGCTCCCGGATTGAGCCGTCTGATCTCCGATGTTCAGATCATCAAGGGGCTCCTCCGCTTTATCACCATCCGCGAGGGCGCGATCGAATCAGTCGAGGTTCCGACCCGCGGACTCTCCAAGCATGAGGTCAAAAAACTGGCGGCAACCTTCGGACGCGGGGACATCGTCCGGCATCCGCACCCGGCCTCTCCGAAATTACGCTTGGCCAATCATGAGGAATTAAGGGTATTTTGGACGCCCGAGGCTCCTCGGGAACCATAATGTAACAATGTCGGCAGGGCATTTGTTTGCCTGCCGACCTGAAGAGGAGTTTAATGAGCGGAGTGCCCTGTTTCCGGATGGAAACGCGGACAACCTCATACCTTTATGTTTAATCGCGAACTCAGTTGGCTAAGCTTTGACCGTCGTGTCCTCGAACTCGCCGAAGACGACTCCGTCCCCCTCCTCGAACGCGTCCGCTTTCTTTCGATTGTCAGCTCGAATCTCGACGAATTCTTCGAGATCCGCGTCGCTGGCATCATGCAGCAGGAAGAGTCTGCCAGCCATCCGGCCACCAAGGAGTTCCTCGCCTCCGTCCTGCAACGTACCCGCGACTTGGTCCACGCCCAACAACTTTGCTGGAAGCAGAAATTACTGCCCGCACTCGCCGCCCACGGCATCGAGGTCCTCGCCCGCGAGCAGCTAAGCGATAGCGCCCGAACTGAACTATCCCCTCGGTTCGATCGTGACATCCTGCCGGCGCTGACCCCGCTGGCCATCGACCCCTCGCACCCCTTCCCGGTCCTGACTAACAAAGGTCTCTACCTGCTAGCGCTGCTTCGTGACCCGGCTTCGGGTGAACTACGCCGGGCAGTCGTCCCCGTGCCGCGCATTTTACCGCGTATCCTCGGCCTCTCGGATCGCAAGAGCTTCACCTTCCTCAGCCAGGTCATTCAGCTGTTCATCCACCGGCTCTTCCCTGGACTCGAGCTCCAAGGCTCCTGGGCCTTCCGCATCACGCGTAACAGCGATCTCTACGTCGACGAAGAAGAAGCCGTCAATCTGCTCGAAGCCATCGAGGACGAAATCCGCAACCTGCGTAAAGGCGCGCCGGTGCGACTGGAAATCGAAGCGGATGTTCCAGAAGGCGAGATGCAGTGGCTCCTGCATTCCATCCATCTTACTTCCGACAACGCGTTCCGTATCCCGGGCCCGGTCAACATGCTCCGCCTAGGAAGCCTGATCGACATGGTCGCTCGACCCGAACTCCTATACCCCAATTTCGTATCGGTGATTCCGCCCGAGTGCTCGGAGCCGACCAAGCTCTACGAACGCATCGCCGAGCATGACATCATTCTCCACCATCCCTACGAATCCTTCTCCCCGGTCGTCGACTTCATCCGTCAGGCCGCCAAGGACGAGACGGTGGTGGCCATCAAACTGACCCTTTACCGAACCAGCGGCGACTCTCCCGTGGTTGAAGCGCTCAAAGAGGCCGCGCGCAACGGCAAGCAGGTCACTGCCTTGGTCGAACTCCGCGCCCGTTTCGACGAGCTGAACAACATCGAGTGGGCCCGCCAACTCGAGGAGGCTGGCGCCCATGTCGTCTACGGCCTCGCCGGCCTCAAGACCCACTGCAAAGCCTGTCTCGTCGTGCGGCAGGAAAAGGACGGACTCCGTCGCTACGCCCACCTCGGCACGGGTAACTACAACCCCAAGACTGCCCGCATCTACACCGACTTCTCCCTGCTGACCTGCGACGAGGAGATCACGGCCGATGTCGGACTGCTCTTCAACGTCCTGACCGGAAACCTCGCCGGGCCTAAGTTTAAGCACCTCCTCATCGCGCCCTTCGACTTGGCGCGACGCATCGTGGAACTCATCAAGGCTGAGACCGCGAACGCCAAAGCCGGCAAGCCCGCGACGATCTTCGCTAAGGTCAATAGCCTCGTGGACCCTGAGGTTATCAACGCGCTTTACGAAGCCTCTCAGGCGGGTGTCCGCATCGAGCTTGTGGTCCGCGGTATCTGCTGCCTCAAGCCTGGCATCGCCGGAAAGAGTGTTAACATCCGCGTCCGCAGCTTCCTCGGTCGCTTCCTCGAACACAGCCGACTGTTCCGCTTTGAGAACGCCGAGGCACAACCCATCCTCCTCATGGGCAGCGCCGATTGGATGCCTCGCAATTTCCAACGTCGTATCGAGTGCGTCTTCCCCTTGCGCTCCGCCCACGTGCGCCGTCGCATCGAAGAGGAAATCCTGGCCGTCTATCGCGACCGTCAAGGGGATGCCAAGGCGCTTGCTAGCGACGGTGAATACGTCAACTGCGAGCCCATGGGACGACTCGCGCCGGGAGCGCAGGACACTTTCCTTCAGCTCGCAGCCAAGGCCGCGCAAGCGCGCCTCAGCGAGCAGACGGAGAAATAGAAGCCCCCAGGCAGATTCGTTCGACGGCCGCATTGAAGCCCTCCGCGTCGCCCAGAATCTCCACCTCTAAGCGGACGAACATCAAAGGAATCAGGGGGCGAAAACGTGCCTGTAAGCGGACCGCGTCCTTCTCCGTCGTGATGATCATCTCGGCCTTGGCCTGGATGGCCTGATCGAGGACCTCGTCGAGGTCTTCGTCCGCGAAAGCGTGGTGATCAAGGAAGCGGCGGTTGGAGACGATCTTCGCGCCGTGGTTGGTCAGGATCTCCTCGAAGCGCTCCGGGGTCGCGATGCCCGAGAAGGCCGCGATGCGACGACCTTTCAGGTCCGACATGGGCAAGCGCTTCGGACCGTCGACTTCGACGAGCTCGCGAGCGCTGTGCGAGCACGCGATGATCTCAGCCTTGGCATTATGCCGACGGATGAGGCTGACTAAGTCGGGATCGGGCGGACCAACCGACTTCGTCACGAAGACATAGGAAGCCCGGCTCAGATTGGAAATCGGTTCCCGCAGGACGCCACGCGGAAGGAGCGAGCCGTTGCCAAAGGGGTCACGGCTGTCGACAAGGAGCAGGTTGATCTGCCCGCGCAGCGGAAGGTACTGAAGTCCATCGTCGAGCAGGATCGTATCCACGCCGAAGCGTCGGAGCGCGAAGCGGCCGCCCTCGACGCGGTCGCGATCGACGATGACAATGACCCCTTCACCGCACAGGTTCTGGGCGAGCATGTAGGGCTCGTCACCCGCCTCATCAGGACCGACCAGGACCGTCTTACCGTCGGAAACTACGAGCGGATCAGGGCGGCTACCTTGCGTCAGCCAACGCCAGAACCGTTTCAGCATCGAATCCGAAGCTCCTTTATACCCACGTGAAAGGATGGCCACTTTGCGTCCTCGTGCCGTGAGCACGCGGGCCATCTTGAGCACGATGGGGGTCTTCCCGGTGCCGCCGACAGTGAGATTACCCACGACCACGACCTTACAACCGAGCGGAGTGTCGCGAAAGAGCCGGTTGCGATAGAGCCAGAGCCGCAGGCGGACCAAGACCTCAAAAATCCATGAAAGGACCTTCAGGAAGGCTCCAAGCAAGGCCGCCCCAGGCCCTTTCCGGCGCTCGTAGACTACGTCTACGGCATAACTGGCCACGACCTCTCCCAGGGAGGAAAAGAACCCTCTATGCTTCGCGGCCATGGACGAATTGATGCAAAGTTGTTTGACGAAGGCAACCATCCCGATTGAGAAGGACGACCCAGCGCCATGCTCGTACACCTGTTGCGCACCAAACTTCTCCGAGCCGAGGTCACCGCGGCTCGACTCGATTACGAGGGCTCCTTGGCCATCGATCGGGAGCTCATGGCCCTCGTCGGCATGCTCCCTTACGAGAAGATTCTGGTCGGCAACCTGGCCAACGGGGAGCGTTTCGAGACCTACGCCATCCCTGCCCCCGCCGGGACCCGCGAGGTCTGCCTTAACGGCGCCACCGCCCACCTAGGCAAGCCGGGCGACCTCCTGGTCATCATGACCTTCACCCAGATGGAAGAATCTGCCGCCTCGACCTGGAAACCCCGGACCGCCACCCTCGCCGAGGGTAACCGTCGTATCGTCCGCCTCGAGAACCCCGACGTCCCCACCTCCCTCCTGACCACCTTCCAACGATGAGCTATCGTCTATATATACCCGGACCCCTGACCGTCTCCGATTCGATCATCCAAGCCATGGGCAAACCCATGGTCGGACACCGTTCCGGCGACTTCGTCAAACTGTACAACGACATGCAGCCCCGCCTGCAGTCCATGTTCTACACCCAGGACCCGGTCTATCTCGCCACCAGCTCCGCCTGGGGCGTGATGGAAGGCGCCCTCCGTAACGTTTGCCGCAAAGGCGTACTCAACTGCATGAACGGTGCGTTCTCCGATAAGTGGAACGACGTCGCCAAGCGCTGCGGCAAGTATGCCGAAGCACTCCAATTCGACTGGGGCAAGCCCATCGACCCAGAAGCCGTCCGCAAGGCCCTCGCCACCGGCAAGTTCGACTGCATCACCTTCATCCACTCCGAGACCTCCACCGGCACCCTCTCGCCTATCGCCGACATCATGGCCGTGGTCCGCGAGTTCCCCGACGTGATCTCGATTGCCGATACCGTCAGCTCCTTCTCGACCATTCCGATCAAGAAGGACGAGCTCGGCATCGATATCTTCCTGACTGGCTCGCAGAAGGCCCTGGCCCTACCCCCCGGCCTGGCGATCTTCGCCGTCAGCGAGCGTGCCCGTGAACGTGCTAAGCAGTCCCCTGACCGCGGCTACTACTTCGACCTGATCGAGTTCCATGATAACCACGTCAAGGGCATGACCCCCTCGACTCCGTGTATCTCCCTCTTCTACGGACTCCAGCAGCGCCTGCTCGAAGTCGAAGCCGAAGGCCTCGACAACCGCCACGCCCGCCACATCCGCCTGAACGAACGCATGCGCGCCTGGGGCCTCGCCAAGGGCTACTCGCTCCTGCCGGAAATCCAATTCGGCACCCGTGGCCTCAACTGCTTCAAGAACGACCGCAACGCCGACCTCGAGCGCCTGAACAAGACCCTGAAGTCTCGCCACAAGCTCGTCATCGACGGCGGCTACGGCAAGCTGAAGGGCAAGACTTTCCGTATCTCCAACATGGGAGACGAGACCGACGCCACCATTTCCACCCTGATTGCCGCCCTTGACGACTCCTTCGCCGAGCAGGGAATGTAACCGGATTTGACAATCGGTTATCATCCTACGCATGCGCAAGAAATCATCCAAGTCGTCCGACGAAGTTTCCGCCCCCGCCGGTTCCAAGATCCTCGTCATCGCCGAGAAGCCCTCGGTAGCGACCGATCTGGCTAAGGTCCTCAAGGTACCCAAGGCCACCAGCGATTACTTCGAGAACGAGAAGTGGGTGATCAGTTCTTCCATCGGACACGTGGTACGCCTCGTGGATCCGGATGATATCGATCCGAAATTCAAGCGCTGGACCCTCAAGGATCTCCCGATTGATCCGGCCAAGTTCGACGGCACCGCCAGCCCCGATATCCTCAAGGCTGTCATCAGCGAACGTAACAACGGTGACCGCTACAAGCTGCTGAAGAAGCTCCTGAACCGCCCGGACGTCGGCACAGTCGTCAATGCCTGCGATGCCGGCCGCGAAGGGGAACTCATCTTCCACTACGTCTACCAGCTCGCGAAGTGCAAACTGCCCTGCCAGCGCCTCTGGCTGGCGAGCATGACGAACACCGCCATCGCCGAAGCCTTCGACCACCTTCTCCCCGCGGAAGCCAAGCAGGGGCTACTCGACGCCGCCATCTGCCGCTCCCAGGCCGACTGGCTGGTCGGCATGACCGCTAGCCGCTTCTCGACCATCATCATCGGCGGCGCGAAGCGCGAAGTCTTCTCCGTCGGTCGCGTCCAGACCCCCACGCTCATGCTCATCGTAAAGCGTGAGCTCGAGATCCGTA
The DNA here is from genome assembly GCA_937875975.1 of uncultured Opitutia bacterium. Lineage (GTDB taxonomy): Bacteria > Verrucomicrobiota > Verrucomicrobiia > Opitutales > UBA953 > UBA953. The sequence goes on from CALEEU010000005.1 coordinate 11,355, forward strand.
ATTTCGTCCCAAAGACCTTCTGGAAGATCGAAGGCGACTTCGGAGTCTCCAACGGCGGCTACCGCGGTGCCGCCCAAGTGCCTGGCGTCGCCGACCGGAAGGAAGCCGAACGCTTCTATGATGAAGCCCAAGCCCGTAAAGTGGCTGAGGAGTCGATCAAGATTGGCACCGGCATCGTCACCGACGAGCGCAAGCCAAAGAAGGAAAGCGCCCCACGCCTCTTCGACCTCACGACCCTTCAGCGCGAAGGCAATCGCCGCTTCGGCTTCTCGGCCAAGACCACCCTCGGTGTCGCCCAGGCTCTTTACGAAAAGCACAAGGCACTCACCTACCCTCGTACCGACTCGCAGTACCTGCCCGAGGATTACCTGCCGAACGCCAAGGCGGCCCTCCAGTCGCTCGAGGGCGCCCACCCCGCCGGCGTCTTCGCCAAGGAAGCCCTGCGCAGCGGCTGGGTGGATTCCGCCGGCCGCCGTGTCTTCGACAATAAGAAGGTCAGCGACCACTTCGCCATCATCCCGACGGGTACCGTCCCGCACGGCCTGACCGACGTCGAACAGAAGATCTACGACCTCGTCGTCCGTCGCTTCGTCGCCGTCTTCTTCCCGATGGCCGAATTCGAGGAGACCGTCCGCACGACCCTCGTCGGTGAACATAATTTCCGCACGACTGGCAAAGTCCTCGTCGTCGCTGGTTGGCGCGCCGTCTGGGGCCAAGAAGCCGAAGCTGAGGAAGATAAAGACAAGGAAGGCTCCGCTAGCCTCCCCGCCCTCGCTTCCGCCGACGGCGCCCCCGCCAAGGCCAAGGTCCACGGCGTCGACGTCAAGGAAGACGCGACCAAGCCGCCGGCCCGCTACAACGAAGCCTCTCTTCTCGGCGCGATGGAAAATGCCGGCAAGCTCGTCGACGACGAAGCCCTCGCCGAAGCGATGAAGGAACGCGGCCTCGGTACGCCCGCCACCCGCGCGGCGACCATCGAAGAACTCCTCGCGAAGACCTACATCGAGCGCCAAGGCAAAGAGCTCGTCCCTCTCGCCAAAGCCTTCCAGCTCCACCAATTCCTGCACGCCAAGGAGATGGGCGTTTTCACGGAGCCCCAGATGACGGGCGAATGGGAATATAAGCTTAAGCAGATCGAGCACGGCAAGATGGGCCCTCGCGAGTTCATGAAGGAAATCAAGGAGCTCCTTGAAATCATCGTGAAGAAAGGCGCCGTGAAGCCGCCTTCGCTTGAACTGTCCCCGCAGGTCCTCTCTCCGACCGACGGCAAGCCGCTGCAGACCGACGGCGAGAAATATTTCTCCCAGGACACGGTCGGCACGACCGATCGCCCCAAGCTGACCATCTACGTCGGCATGAACGGACACGCGATCACCCCGACCGAAGTCGCCGAACTGATCGAGAAGCGTCGCATCGGACCGTTCTCAGACTTCCGGTCGATGAAATCGGGCAAGAACTTCACGGGCTACATCGACCTCGTCGATCCGGACACGATCAAGCCTCGCGGCACCGAAGTGAAGACCGAGGCCGCCCCTGCCCCTGCCGCCGAAGGCGAAGAAGCCAAGCCGGCCAAAGCCCCACGCAAAACCAAGCCCAAGGCCCCCAGCGGCAAGCTCAAGGCTGTGCTCTACTTCCCTCCCCGCGAAGGCGCGGATGGCAACCCGGACGCCTTCGACGCCGAATGGCCCGTCCTCGGTGCCTGCCCCGTCAGCGGCCTGGCTGTCCAGCACACGCCCACCGCAGGTTACCGTGTTTGCCCGCACAAGGCCCAGGAAGCCGGCGCCAAGAAGACGTTCAGCCTCAACTCCGAGATGCTCAAGTCGCCGATCTCCGCCGACGACGTCCGCAAGCTCCTCAACGAAGGCAAGACCGGGCTCAAGAAGTTCGTCTCCAATCGGACCAAACGTACCTTCGAAGCCTTCCTTGTCGCCGACAAGCAGAAGGGCTGGTGGTTCGAATTCCCCCCGCGCAAGCCACGTGCTCCCAAAGGGGCGCCCGCGGAGAAGAAGTCAGACGAGCCTTTCTGATCAGCGCTCCCAGCTCTGACGCGGGATACGCTCGAGCAAACTGATCTTCAGTTCCTTCTCCATCTCGCGAAGCCTCGCCAGGTCATCAGGTGAGCCGTCCATCCTGGGGCGCATGCGCGTAAGCCAGTAATCGCGGTACCAACGATAGGCTTCCGGCTTCCGTCCCGCATTCCAGTCGAAGTCGGCGCAGAAACGCGCCGCATACCAAGGGGCATCCGCGGCGTCTGCGGCCTGGCGGTAATAATTTGCGGCAAGGGTGAAGTCTTTCAACTTACCTTCGGCGAGGAAACCTGCAGCCAACAATAAGGCTGTGCGATGACGGGCATGAGCCATGCCTTCCTCCAAAACGTCTAGTCCCCGCCGTCCATATTGGCGAAAAAGTCGCTCTTGAGTTTCCGTCGGCACCTTAGCATAGCCGCCCCGGCGCCGGATCTCCCAGTGCGCCATATCGAGACCGATACGCAGTCCGGCGTTCTCCCAGAAATAACGGGCATGCGGATCAAGGGTGCAGGCCGTGCGCATGAAGGCTTCGCAACCGGGACGATCGCGACGCTCCCAAAAGACGTAACTACGGATCCAAGCGAAATCTGCGACGACCGTACGGAGACCACCCAGCACGCCGAGCAGTACCCCCTGCCCGAGCGTAGGCTCAAGCTCCTTGCGGCCGATTTCGGGGATACTCGGCCGAACCCGACGCCAAGAGGACTCGGCCAAAGCCCCGGCGATGAGGATAAGCACGCCGACCAACAACCAAGGGGCGAAGCGACGCATCAGATTTCCCTCTGACGGAAGATCAGCGATCCCAGGGTCAGGTAGGCTACGAGGTAGGCCAGCCCCGAGAGGCATACCGCAATCAGCGCACCTTCCTCGACCGCCGAGGAACCAAGCACGAGCGCGTCAGCGAGATTGAATTGCTGAAGATTCGGAATCAGCCGGGTGCTGATCCAAAGGAAGGCGGCATAAGCGGGCGAATCCGTGGGACGAAGAAAAGCGTCCTGCGCGATCCACTGGAGCTGACCGGCGACGACCGCCAGAGAGCCGACCACCACCGTGAAAAGGAAGGTGCGGGCCAAAGAGGAGATGGCGAGAACGATGGCAATCACCACGCCCAGGCGAAGCCATTGGAGCAGCACCAGCTGACAGAGGCCAACGATACTGAAAGTAGTGGGGATTCTTCCCGCCTGCTCAGCCGCAGCAATCAGCTCCTGCTCGCGTGCCCACAGGACCACGCCCTGCAGGCTGGCTAACACCAAGACAAAGACGCCCAATACCGCCCAGGCGCCGAAGAACTTGCCCAGCAAGAATTCTGGGCGACTCAAAGGCTTGGCGAGCAAAGTGAGCGCGGTCTTGTTGTCGATTTCACTAAAGAACAGTTGGGCGGTCATGACCACCGCGAGTACCGAACCGAAGAAGAACATACCCCCGAAGCCAAAGTCGGCGATGAACTTCAGTTCGCCATGACCGAAGTCGAAGACCCGGAGCGAGACGGAGGAAAGGACCATTGCGGCGCTGAGCACGAGCAGGAAGGCGAAAAAGCGCTGGCGGACGGCCTCCAAAAAGGTGACCCGGGAAATCCAAAGCGTACGGCGGAGGGAGTCTTTCATATTAGGCGTCGCGACTACCAGTCACGAGTTCACGGAAGAGGTCTTCCAGGGAGCGGCGGGGATGGGTGACGGAGGTAATCTTAGCGCCATGCGCCTCGAGCGCGGCTTCGGCGGCAGTCCGCGCGGCCGGCGTCATGGCCTCGATCGTCATCACATGGCGATCACGACGGGAGAGGACATCCTCCACGGCGCCTTCAAGGACGAGTTTACCACGGTCCATGATCGCGACGCGGTCGCAGACCTGCTCGACCTGTCCGAGAAGGTGGGAGCAGAGGACGACGGTCTTTCCCTTATCGCGCATGGCATGGATCATCCGGCCGATGGAGGCTGAGCCCACGGGATCGACGCCAGCGGTAGGTTCGTCTAGGATGATGAGTTCGGGGTCATGGACCACGGCCTGGGCGAAGCCGATGCGTTGCAGCATGCCCTTCGAGTAGGTGCCAATCGGTCGCCCGGCGGCTTCCTTCATCGCAGCCAAGCCCAGCGCATCTTCGACGGCAGCATCGAGATCGGAGGCGGCGACGCCACTAAGCTGTGCACAATAGCGCACGAGTTCTCGGCCCGTAAGGAACTTATGGAAATAGGGAGCTTCCGGCAGGAAGCCGGTGCGACGACGCGCGGCGCTAGTGGCGGAAGGTTCGCCGAGGATGCTGATTTCACCAGCGGTCGCGGAGACGAGACCCAAGACGACCTTGAGCGTGGTGCTCTTACCGCAGCCGTTGGGCCCGAGCAGTCCGTAAACTTGCCCGCGCGGGATTTCGAGGGAGAGGTCATCCACCGCACGGAGTTTGAGCCCGCGGATACCGATGCGGAAATCCTTGGTCAGATGGCGGACGGAGATAGCGGAATTCATCGGCGGATGGCGAACTCGCGACAGGTGCGCAGTCCGGTGAAGGTCTTGATCTCCTCGCCACGAATGTGACCGTCGAGGGATTTGGCGATCTGGTCGGTAAAGGCTTCCACTTCTCCTTCGTCGCCCTCGGCGTGTAGATACACCCTGCCGTCCGTCAGGTTCTGGACGTAACCTGTCACATCATAACCACGGGCCAAACCGAGGACTTGGGCTCGAAAACCGACCCCTTGGACGTGGCCTACGTACCAGACATCACGATGGGAGACATGGGTTGACATAACCGAGACTTATTGAAATATTTGACAGTCAATCATTCACAGCAATCGCAATCTGACCATGAACCTCCCTCTAGCCCTACTCGATGGCCCAGTCATCTGGGTTGTTCTCTTCGTCGTCCTGCTCCTTTTCGGAGGCTCCAAGCTCCCTGAGCTCGCCCGCGGCCTGGGTAAGGCCAAGCGCGAATTCAAGAAGGCTTCCGATGAAGTCGAAGACGAAGTGCGTAGCGCCGTCGAAGAAGACGAACGCAAGAAGCTCCGTCTGAAGCAGATCGAAGAGGAAGAACGCGCGGCGGTTCGCGCCAAGTTCGAAGCCGAAGAGCGCGCCAAGCGAGCCCAAGACGGCAAGCAGAACTAAAACCTCCGGGGCCTGCCAAGGCCCCTTTTTATTTCACGATGTTCACCGGGCTAGTCCAGGGAGCCGCCAAGGTCCTCACCATCGCTCCGCGCGACAAGGACGGCGCCCGCCTGACCCTTGCCCACCCCCTGCTCGCCTCTGCCAAGCCAGGCGACAGCATCGCTACCAACGGGTGCTGCCTTACGGTCGTCGACCCCCAGGGCGATCAAGCCAGCTTCGATCTGCTCGCCGAGACCCTACGCCTGACCAATCTCGGCGACCTTCACCCAGGCTCGGTCGTCAACATTGAGCCCAGCCTCCTGCCGACCGATCGGATGGGCGGGCATTTCGTGACCGGACATATCGACGGGTGCGGCGAGGTGCTCTTTTTCGGACAGGACGGCGCCGACTGGCGCCTCGACATCAAGGCTTCCGACACCTTCCTCCGCCACGTCGTCCGCAAAGGGTGTGTCGCCGTCGATGGCATGTCGCTGACGGTGGCCGATGTGATTCCCGGCGGCTTCCGCATCTGGATCATCCCGCACACTTTAGAAGTGACCAACCTCTCCCACCGTAAGGCCGGAGACCGGGTCAACCTCGAGTCAGACCTGTTAGCCAAGTACGCCGAAAAGCTCCTAGGCAAGGCCTAGGCCCTTACGCGGGTCCGTCGAAGTCTCGTCCAAGCGTACCTTCAATCGAGCGGCGATGACTTCATCGACTTCGCCTTCCACAGGCATCGGCTCGCGCACTAAGGTTACTTCTACCTTCGAGAACGGGATAGGCATGGCGAACCGATCCCAACTGCGCATGCGCCAGCAAGCATGGTAACGTATGCCCATGACGACGAAGGGACTGCGCGTCAGGCGAGCAAGCGACACCGCCCCCGTCTTGAACTCAAGGGCGGGGCCCTTCGGTCCGTCCGGAGTGATGCCGGTATGATTGCCCGCGCGCATAGAGCGAGTGAGGGTCATCAAAGCGGCGGCGCCGCGACGATTGGAAGATCCTCGGACTGCGGTGATGCCCATGAATTTAAAGAAAGCGACCAACCAAGCACCGTCTTTACTGGTACTGATAAGCGCCGTCACTGGACGAGAGAAGTAGCGGTTCGCAATCCACGAAGAGACGAAAAGCTTGTCGTGCCAGAGCAACAAGACCACGGGACCCTCGGCATCGTCGATACGCTCGACGTTACACCGGAAACGCAAAGTGGCCAGCCACAGGCGAAAGAACAGCGCCATCGGCACGACCCAAACCCAATGATACCAAGGCACCACTGCTGGGGCATCGGAATGTTCTCTGAGGGCGTCTGACACACCCCTCTATCTCACCTCCGAGCGGGTAGTTCAAACAATTACGCAGATAGCCCCAAGGCTCGGCGTACACCGTGCCGGCGGAACAAGTGCGAAAGCGGGGTCGCGAATACAGCCGGGTCGTCCTTAGCCCAAGCTTCGACCTCGGCAGGAGATCGCCAAAGCAAGGAATCCACCTCGAATTCAGCGAGCTTTATCGGGTGTTCGCCACGCAGTAGATACGAACGAACAAACTCATTGCCGAGGTCCACATGCCAAGGCGCATAGTCAATCTCGTGCAAGGCTGCTGGCGGCACGGCAATACCCAGTTCCTCGAGTAGTTCCCGAGTAGCGGCTTCGAGGTAATCTTCGCCCGAATCCACATGTCCGGCACACGAAGAACTCAACAGCCCTGGGCAATTATCTTTGGCATACGAACGCCGCTGGAGGCAGAGCATTCCATCACCCCTGAGCCAGAAGATATGAATCGCGCGATGGAGTAATCTCCGCCGATGGATCTCGCGGCGAAATTCCCGACCCACAACGATATCGCGCTCATCGACGACATCAAAGACCTCATCCGGAGACTGGCCGACTTCGCGATGGCTCATCGTCCGAGGTCCATGATGACGTTCCAGCGCTTATTCAGCTCGCGGTCGTGCTTCTTCCAATCCGGATCCCACGCGGCCAGCTGATTCCAGAATCGGTCGGAATGATCCATGTGGCGACGATGGGAAAGCTCATGTAGGATGACGTGGTCGTGCAACATCGGTGGGAGTAGCACCAGTCGCCAATTCAGCGACAGCGTGCCCGTCGTCGAACACGAGCCCCATCGGGTAGTCTGGTCACGGACGCTGACCTGCTCGACCGTCACGCCGACCTTACTGCTCAGCCGGTCGACGGCCAAGCCCAGGCCCGTCTCAGCCAATCGACGAATAACCCTGACGGCTCCCTGCTCCGGATCGGCCGAAGGCATGACGAGATTCACCTTATCCTCGGTCTTAGAGATCCGGATGCTCCCGCGAGTCCCCTGCTCGGTCTCGATCGCCAGCAAGCGGTCATCCAAGGTTACCCACGGGAACTTGCGGAGGTGCGAAGTCAGGGAAGGCTGGACGGTGCGCGCCTTGGCAAGGACGCGCTCCAACCAAGGAAGATTATCGCGGAGAAACGCCAACGCGGAGGCGTGCGAGGCGTGCGGTGGATAGGTAAGGATGACCTTCGGGCCGGGTTTGACCGATAACCTCACCCGTGTGGTACGAGCGGAAATGCACGGCCAGACCAGCACGGGCCGACCGCCGACGTGCACGGTGATGGGCTGGTCGTCCTGCTCCATGTTCAACCCTTAGGGGCGCGCAGTTCAGCCTCGACGACAACCTTGGTCGTCTGCCGACGTAAAGCCGAGTCTGGGTCAATACCGGCATCTCGGCAGGCAGCGATGAGTTCGAAGAGTTTCCGGCCGGCGGCTTCCTCGGTCAAACCTTGGGCCAGAGCGTCGACTTGGGCGACATCGACCATCGCTCCGGCGTCGAGCTGCTTCTTGCGAACCTGCTTCCAGACCTCACGAGCGGTCAGGATGGCATTCAGCGAAGGCGGGAGTTCCTTGAAGACGGTGGGCTTCTTGGCACCCTTCTCTTTAAGTTTGATCTGCTCCCACTGCGTCACGACCGCATCGGAGGTGCCCAGCTTGGCGCCGTCGCCGAAGACATGCGGATGCCGACGGACCATCTTTTCGTTCACCTCGCGGGCGACGTCGTCGAAAGTAAACTTACCAGCCTCAGCCGCTAACTGCGCGTGCATGGCCACGTGGAAAAGAAGATCGCCGAGTTCCTCGCGGAGATTGGCGTCGTCGTTCAGATCGATGGCTTGGAGGAGCTCGGCAACCTCTTCGACCAAGCAGTCGCAGATAGTGCGATGCGTCTGCTCGCGGTCCCAAGGGCAGCCGTCGGGAGCACGGAGTCGGGCGGTGGTCGCAAGCAGAAGGTCGATGCCGGGCATGGCCTGATGCAGAAGGCAGGAAGGAAGGGAGTCAAAACGATTGCCAGAAGCCCCGGGAGCGCTTGCTTTAGGGCCAGTGGACAAGCTGACCGAAATCATGGACGCCAAGCGCCGGGAAATCGCCCCGTTCGCCCGAGCGGTCACAGACGCCGAGCTGGCGGCCTTCGCCGGGAAGCAGTCGACGCCAGGTTTCCGCCAATCCTTGCAGGTCCAAGGCCGACTTAGCGTCATCGCGGAAGTCAAACGGGCCTCGCCCAGCGTAGGCCAGATCCGCGAAGGCGTGGACGCCGTCACGCAGGCACGTGCTTACGCCGCCGCCGGAGCCGATTGCCTCTCGGTCCTCACTGAAACGACATACTTTAAAGGCGAACTCAAGGATCTCATCCAAGTCGTCCAAGACCAACCCTCCTGGAATCGCCCCCTCCCCTGCATCCGCAAGGACTTCATGGTGCACCCCTATCAGGTACTTGAAGCGGCCCAAGCCGGCGCCCGCTGTATCCTGATCATCGTCCGCGGCCTGACTGACGAGGAAATCATTCCGATTCACCGTTCGGCCAAGCTCGCTGGCTTGGACACGCTCTTCGAAGTCCACGACGAAGCCGAGCTCGAGCGCGCCCTCCGTCACGACCCCGACATGGTCGGCGTGAACAACCGCAACCTGTCCACTTTCCAGATCGACCTATCTTTTGCTGAACGCGTCATTCCGCATATGCCGAAGTCCGTCCTGAAGGTCGCCGAGAGCGGCATCAAAACGGCGGAAGACGCCGCCCGTATGCGGGCCGCTGGTGCGCACGCCTTGCTCGTTGGTGAGTCCCTCATGCGTGAGCAGAATCCGGCTGCACTCATGAAGGCGTTGCAAACCGCATGAACGACGGGCCGCTTTCGCCAAACGAGACCCGGGACCTACTGGCCCGCCTCTCCCATATGCCCAAGAAGTGGCTCGGACAGAACTTCCTGATCGATGGAAATATTGTCCGCAAGTCGCTCGAGCTCGGCGAAGTGAAGGCTGGCGACACAGTCCTCGAAGTCGGCCCCGGGCTAGGCACGCTGACCCGCACCCTGCTCTGCGCTGGCACCGACCTCTACGCAATCGAGGCCGACCGTACGATGCACTTCCATCTGACGGAATCTTTGCTGCCGCGTTTCCCGAAGACTTTCCACCTCAAGGAAGGAGACGCTGTCGACTACCCCCGCGCTGGCCTCGTCGACCCGACCGATGGTTCCTTTAAGGTCATCGCCAATCTTCCTTACGCGATCTCCACACCGTGGATGGATGCGATCTGCGCCGGACCTCACCCGTCGATGATGGTGCTGATGCTCCAGCGCGAAGCCGCCGAACGTCTCACCGCTGAAGTCGGCACGGGGCATTGGTCCGCGGTCACCGCACAGGTCCACCTCGCCTTCGAGAAGGTCAAAGTGCACCCGGTGCCCGCCCAATCGTTCAACCCGCCGCCCAAGGTCGACTCGTGCCTGCTCGTGCTCCGCCGTCGCCCCGACGCCAGGCGCCTCAGCCCGCGCGCCCGCGAAGTCGCCCGCATGCTCTTCACCCAGCGACGCAAGCAGGTCGGCTCCGCCGCCAAGAAACTCTTCCCGGGCGCAGCGGATGTCACCGCCTGGCTGGCGGACCTGCCCCGCTACGGATTGACCAGTTTGGCTCGTCCGGAGGCGATTCCGGCCGAAGCCTGGCTGACTCTCTGACGCCTGGGGTTGCTTTCCGCCCCTTCTCTGCTCCTTATCCCGCCATGTCCGTAAAAGTAGGCCTCGTCTCCCTTGGCTGCGCCAAGAACCTGATCGATTCAGAGATCATGATCGGTCACCTCGCCAAGGCCGGCATGTCTATGACCGCCGATGCTTCGGAAGCCGACGTGGTCATCGTCAACACCTGCTCCTTCATCGACGCCTCAAAGCACGAAGCCCTCGAAGCTATCTATGAGATGAGCGACGGCAAAGCCACTGCCCGCAAGAAAGGCCAGAAGCTCATCGTCGCTGGTTGCATGTCCCAGCGCTACCAAGGCGCCCTGCCGGTCGTCGAAGGTGCCAAGGGCCGCGTCGAGCTGCCGAAGGTCGACGCGTTCATCGGCCTGGACCAGGTCACGAACATCGTCCCGGTCATCCACAAAGTCATGGGCGGCGAAGCCGGCATGACCGAGTTCCTCGCCAAGACGACGACCTTCATCCCGGACTTTGACACCCCTCGCTTCCGCCTGACGCCGCGCCATTCGGCCTACATCAAGATCGCCGAAGGCTGCAACCACCCCTGCACCTTCTGCATCATCCCGCGCATCCGCGGACGCCATCGCAGCCGTACGGTCGAATCCGTCGTCAAGGAAGCCCGACAGCTCGTCGCCGAAGGCGTGAAGGAGATCAACCTGATCTCCCAGGACACGACCTATTTCGGCATGGATCGCTGGACCGAGGCCCGCCCGAACCCGCGCAGCAAGGTCGACTCCTCCAAGGGCGAATCCCTCGCCTCGCTTCTCCGCGAGCTTGACCAGATCGAAGGCGACTTCTGGATCCGCCTGCTCTACACGCACCCGGCTCACTGGAGCGACGAGCTCATCGAGACGATTGGCCAATCCAAACATGTGGTCCGCTACGTCGACATCCCGCTCCAGCACGTCTCCGACAAGATGCTCGGCGCAATGCAGCGTGAGACCGATGGTGCCTATATCCGCGACCTGATTGCCCGCATGCGTGCAGGCATCCCGGATCTCGTCATCCGCACCACCTTCATCGTCGGCTTCCCCGGCGAGACCGAGGAAGACTTCACCGAACTCCTCGCCTTCCTCGAACAGACCAAGTTCGACCGCGTCGGCGTATTCAAGTACTCGAAGGAAGAAGGCACCAAGGGCGCCAAGATGGAAGGCCACCTCACCGATGAGGTGAAGGCCGATCGCTATGCCCGGGCCATGCTCCTCCTCCAACGTCTTTCCAAGCAGCGCGGCGAAGCCTTCGTGGGTCGCAAGCTCCGTGTCCTCGTCGAAAGCCCGGGCATCGCCCGCAGCGTCGGTGACGCCATGGAGATCGATGGTGTCGTTAAAGTGCCTAAGAAGCTCCCCATCGGCGAATTCGCCGAGGTGACCGTGACCGGCGCTGAGGAATACGACCTGATCGCCAAGTGATCAGCCTTCGGCGTCGCGTTCCGGCGCCGCTTCCGCGGAAGCCGCCGCGGCTGGCGAATCGCTGAGACGAATGAGCGCGTCCAAGGAGGTGAAGTGGCGCGTCCAGTCGGTCATGTCCGGGATGTCGCCCACGACGGTGGAGAACAGCTCGCGCTTCTCCTGCTTGAGCTCTTCGATACGCTCCTCGACCGTGCCCGGAGCAATCATGCGATAAATCAGGACAGGATTCTTCTGGCCGATGCGGTGGACACGATCGACGGCCTGGGCCTCGACGGCGGGATTCCACCACGGGTCCATCAGGAAGACGTATTCGGCGGTATTGAGCGTGATGCCCGTGCCGCCAGCCTTGAGCGAGGCGAGGAACAAGGCCGGGCCCTTGGTCTCCTTGAACTGCTCGACCGGGGCTGAACGATCCTTGGTCTCGCCGGTGAGTTCGTAGATGGGCAACGAAGGTAAATCGCGGGCCAGCGCGGACTTTACGCGCTCGATGAGCGAGACGAACTGCGAGAAGACGACGGCCTTGGAACCGTTGGCCGCGATTTCGGAAAGCTTGGAGACCAGCAACGTGACCTTACCCGAATGGGCCGACGGGCAATGCGAATTCTCCGGCAGCAGACCGGGGTCGCAACAGACCTGGCGGAGACGCATGAGGAGCGTGAGCACCGAGGTCGCATCCTTCGACAACAGCGAAGCGAGTTCGCCCGAAAGGCCGCTCCCCTGAGTAAGATGCTGGTAGAGCGCACGCTGTTCGTGGGTGAGCGGGCAAGGCAGGACGACCTCCATCTTCGGCGGGATGTCCGCCGCGACATGGCGTTTGAGACGCCGCAGGATGAAAGGAGAGACCTGTCGGCGGACTTTGCCGAGCGCGATCGAAGGATCGCGCAGCATTTGACGCTCGAAGTTGGCGCGTTTCCCGAGCAAGCCCGGCATCAGGAAGCGGAAAATCGTCCACAGGTCCGTCGGACGGTTCTCTAGCGGTGTGCCGGTGATCGCAATACGATGATCGGCCTGTAACGACACGCAGGTCTGTGTCGTCTTGGATTCGGGGTTCTTGATGGCCTGGGCTTCGTCGAGCACCGCGTAACCGAAGCGGGTCTTAGCGAGCAGGTCGGCATGGCGACGCAACTGGGTGTAGCTGGAGATCCATAGCTTGGCCGAAGGATTCGTGTCGAAGTCTTCGTCGGCCGTAAGCACGGCCGCTCCGGCGCTCATCTCGGGGTGGAAGCGCTTGATCTCGCCGAGCCATACCGGGATGACGCTGGCCGGGCAGACAATGATGGAACGTTCGCCAACCGGGCGCGAAGCGAGCAAGGCGAGGACCTGGACGGTCTTGCCGAGGCCCATCTCATCGGCGAGTAGCGGATGGGAACCAAGTTCACAGAGTCGACCCAGCCAGGCGACGCCCTTGGCCTGATAAGGACGGAGGTGGGCAGGGAGACTATCGGGCGGCATCGGCTCCTGGAGGAGCTTATCCTTCCAGGCCTTGAGATCGTCGTTGAGTTTCAGGGCACCGACCGCGGCGTGATCGAACAACGATAGCAGCAGATAGCGTGGCACTTCGCCGTCCTTGGCGCGCCAGTCTTCGGAGAAATCAGCGACCGCGGCATTGTACGCTACGACCCCTTTACCGGGGAGGATCACCGGACGACCGCCGGCCTTGAGGAGCAACTTCTGTTCATCGGCCAGAAGGCGATGTCCACCGGCCTTAAGGCGCCAGTTCAGCTTAAAAGATCTGCCGTCGGCAGCGGACTCCGCCTCGGCGTCGACGGCAACCTGGAGCTGTTCGTTGCGGAAGATGTTGAGGGCGTCCTCGCCGATGAGCTTGAAGCGCTTACGCCAGTCGTTGAGCTCCTCGCGCACAAACCGTTCGATGCGACCGATGTTATCGATGGCCCAGGCGCCGGTGGCCTTGCTGTAGACGAAGCCGGCCCGGTGCGCGACGGTGTTGAAACGGAAAAGAGTCTGACGCTGCTCATCGGAAAGCTCATCTCCCGGGATAGCCCCCGGGCCGAAGCAATTCCAGGAATGCCCACCCCGCCCTGTCCAGGCGGCAGAAATCTTGAGCCCGTCGGAAGACAAATCAAAGGACACCTGTAGCTTCAGCGAGGTACGGGAGTTGGCGTCCTTGCGTTCGGGCTCCTTGGGCGCTTCAGGCGCAGCCGCCGCCGCGGACTCGTCGATAGCCGGGATCTCGTCCGCAATCAGTTCTTCGATCTCATAGATCGAAGCCACGGCGAAAGGCGCACCGTTCTCCTCCTCGGGCAGGGAGGTGCGCCACTCTAGCTTAGCGCCGTTAATCTCGATCACCGCCCGAACGGTCTGCGTCTCGGTCCGCGTGACGGCTTCGGCGTTCTCTGGCTTGAGTTCGATCTGTCTGACCAAACCTTCGGTATAAAGTCGGCGGCCTTCGACGAGGTCGGCTTCCTTGAAGGCGGACTCCCACTCTTCCGGAAGAGACACAAACCACCGCTCCAGGGCTTCCGTGGAGTAGGAGCGATTGGCCGGACGTGGGGACGACATCGACGGACCCGAATTAAACCTGCCCTGATTTCCTCTTACAACCCCCAAACTCTGCCAATTTTAAGCAGGGGACGGTGTGGCTTCGACTGGGTCTTGGCTTGTGATACACGGGCCCAAGCGTCTAGGGTTTATGTCCCTTTTACAGGCAAAGAAATGAAACATCTTAGCGTCGGAACCCGCTGGAACGCGGATCTCGTATCCTCTTATCACGAACAGTGGTCCAAGGACCCTTCTTCTGTGGACGCGGAATGGCGCGCCTTCTTCGAGGGCTTCGAGCTAGGGGTGAGCCTGCCGCCCAAGCCGGCCAAAGGCGCTGCGCCCGCCGCCGGAGGCGTCGACGCCGCCGCCCAGTGGAAGGTCCTCGCCGCTATCAACGCCTACCGGACGCTTGGCCACCAGCAGGCCCGCCTCAACCCTCTCGCCGAACCTACGCCCCACTTCGAACTCTCCGACAAGGCCCTCGGCCTCGACAGCATCCCGGCCGACCGCGTCTTCCATACGGGCGATTTCCTCGGCGGCAAGATGCTCCCCTTGGGCGAAATCGTCGCACAGTTGAAGTCCATCTACTGCTCGCCCATCGGCGTCGAGTATTCCCACATTCAAGACGGCGAGCGCCGTCGCTGGCTCCAAGAACGCATCGAGTCCTCGGGGCTACGCCCGGCCTATGACGCCGCGGCCCGACGTCGCTTCCTCCGCTCGATCGTCCAAGCCGAACAGTTCGAACGGTTCCTGCACAAGACTTTCGTCGGCGCCAAGCGCTTCTCCGTCGAAGGCGGCGAAGTCATGCTGTCCGCGCTCGATCAGGTCATCCATCTCGCGCCAGGCTTCGGCGTGACGGATCTCGTCATCGGCATGGCCCACCGCGGCCGCCTTAACGTCCTGGTCAACATCTGCGGCAAGAAGGCCGAAGCCCTCTTCGGCGCCTTCTCCGAAAACCACGTCCCCGACACCACCCACGGCGATGGCGACGTGAAGTACCACCTCGGCTACGCCGGCGCCCGCATCGTCGACGGCAAGGAAGTCAGCATCACGCTGGCCTACAACCCCAGCCACCTCGAAGCCGTCAACCCGGTCGTCCTCGGCCGTACCCGTGCGCTCATCGACGTGCAAGGCGGCGGGGATCGCTCGAAAGCCCTGCCCATCCTCCTGCACGGCGACTCTGCTTTCGCCGGCCAAGGCGTCGT
>CALEEU010000006.1 GCA_937875975.1 uncultured Opitutia bacterium
TGTTGCACGATCTGCTTGCCGTCCTTGTAGGCGCAGGGTTGCAGGTGAGGGCGCTGCGGGTGATAGTTACGGATGTAGATGAAATTGTCCGTGCGGAGGCTACGGAGCTTCTCGGTGGTCTCGTCGCAGCGGTCCCGGGCGGAGAAGGCCTCGTAACGCTGGGCGTAGTTCGGTGCCAGGATGTCCTTGCCCTGCATCCAGGAAGGGACGCCGAGCCCGGCGGCGGCGAGCGAGAGGGCGGCGAGGTCGATGTGTTCGACGAGATCGGGGCGGACCAGGCCGGCGGGGACGCCGGGGCCGCGGATGATGAGCGGGACGTGCGCGCCTTCTTCGTAGAGGAACTGCTTGCCGCGGGCGTGGCTGATGCCGTGGTCGGTCATGAAGACGATCAGCGTGTTCGCCAACTGGCCTTCCTTCTCGAGGCGGGCGAGCACCCGGCCGACATGCAGGTCGGTCAGGCGGACCGAGTCCAGGTAGTCGGCCCAATCCTGCAGCAGCACCGGGTCGCGGGGGTAGTAGGGAGGCAGGGCGACCTTCGCGGGCTCCGTGCCGGCGCCGAGTTCGCGCACGACCCGCTGGCGGAACTGTTCGCGGGCGGCCTCGGCGCCTTCGCGCAGTTTGCCTCCGTGCAGCTGGACCTGCATGAAGAACGGCTGACCCGGCTTGCGGCCGGCCCAGTCATGCGAGTCGTAGATGGCCTTGTCCCACTCGAAGTTATAGTCCGTCTTGCCGAGGCGATTGCCTGCGCCGGCCTTGGCCTTCTTGCCTTTGCCGGCACCGAAGGGCAGGCCACGGAAGTCCAGGTCAGGCAGACCGCTACCGATGCAGGTGTAGTAGCCGCCCTGCTGGAAGAGCTTCGGCGTGGGCGTGACCTCCTTGGGCAGGTTGATCTTCAGTTCGCCGCGTCCGCTGCGGTGGTGGTGGGCGCCGATGGTCGTCTGATACATCCCCGTCACCAGCGCGGAGCGGCAGGGCGAGCAGACCGGCGCCGTCACGTAGGCCCGGCTGAAGCGGATGCCCTCCTTGGCGAGCCGGTCGACGTGCGGGGTGGCGATGGTGGTCTCGCCGTAGCTGCCGAAGTTCGCGGACATATCATCCACGATGAACCAGAGGATGTTAGGCCGGTCGGCGGCGATGGCCGTCAGGGCGAAGAGCAGGCAGAGGAGAGGGCGCATGGAGGGGTAAGATAAAGGGGTCAGACCCCATTAATAGGGGCTGACCCCTTTATGGGGAATGGGCGGAGGGTTACTTCTGGGTGAAGACGAACACGCCGTGCTTGTTCGCAATGACGATGTCGGGCTTGGCGTCCTGGTTCACCTTGCCGGCGAAGAACTGGGTGCCGACGCCGCTGTCGGAGTCGATGCGGCGGGGGACGAATGTGGCGGCGCCAGCGGCGTCGCGGCTCAGTTCGAACCAGTAGAGCACCGGGTCGGCGTTGGGCTCGTCGTCGCCCTTGATGCCGTGGGCCCAGCGGCGCTTGCCGCAGATGATGTCGGGCAGGCCGTCGCCGTTCATGTCCATGAGCTCGACCGCGTGGATCTGGCT
The DNA here is from genome assembly GCA_937875975.1 of uncultured Opitutia bacterium. Lineage (GTDB taxonomy): Bacteria > Verrucomicrobiota > Verrucomicrobiia > Opitutales > UBA953 > UBA953. The sequence goes on from CALEEU010000006.1 coordinate 1,546, forward strand.
GAAGCCCTTGCCGTCGGCGTTGTCTTCCTTGGTCTTGCCGAGGATCACGTGCTCCTTGAAGGAGCCGTCGGCGTTCTGTTCGAACCACGAGAGGCCGTAGCTGTGGGCCTTGATGCTGGTGATGACGTCGTTCCGCCCGTCCTTGTTCACGTCGTAGACGTGCATCTGGGCTCCGCCGACGCCGAAGTTGGCGGGGTGGAACTTCCAGTCGGAGTCCTTGGACATGTCGGCGGGCTGTTCATACCAGCCGTTGGCTTCCAAGATGTCCATCCGGCCGTCGCCGTTGACGTCGCCGGCGCCGTAGCCGTGCGTATACTTGAAGATCTTCTGGTCGTTGGCCTTGTTCTTCGGCGTGATCGGACGGAAGCGGGCCTTGCCGAACGGATTCTTCCAGTCGATCTCGGCGAAGCCGAACTGGCCGCCATGACGGCCCTTGTTGTTCTTCGGATCCTTCACGCGATCGCTCGTGTGGCAGAGGAGCTCCGGCTTGCCGTCGCCGTTCAGGTCGACGAGCTGGGGGGACTCGCCATCGGCGACATCGAAGATGTTATGGACGGTCCACGGGCCTGCCTTGCCCTTGGGGTTCTCGTAGACGAGGGCGGGGTCGCCGGGGAAACCGAAGACCAGGATGTCCTGCCAGCCGTCGGCGTTGAAGTCGTAGGCGTAGGAGATGAAATAGTCGGAATAGCCCGTCGCGCCGTTGAAGGGCGTCTTGTTCGGTCCCTTGTCATGCGAGGGCTCGACGGCGTAAGCGACCCGCTGCTTGAAGTCGGGGCCTTTCCAGATGAACCAGCCGGCGGCGACATCGACGTGGCCGTCATGGTCGAAGTCGGCGACCGCGCAGCCTTCGGCGACGAAGTCCTTGGTCAGGGTCTGCTTGTCGAAGGACAGTTCACCGGCGACGCAGCCGCTGAACAACGCGGCCAGAAGAAGGGGGGCGAGGGATCGCATGGGGGTAGGAGTAATACACCTCCCGTCCGGATTGGTTGCGAGGAGTTTTTGCCCGAACAGACCTTCCGGACTTACTCCAGCCTTCCGAACATGATCCGTTCCTTCCGGCTGGGGTCGGAGTCCCCCTGGGTCACTGCCAGCCAGACGGACCCCTTGCTTTCGACGAAGCTGGGGTATTGGAAGGATTTGACGGTCTCGAAGCGGTATTTGCGCTCCCAGTTGAGGCCGTCCTTGGAGACGTCGACATTGAAGACGCTCCGGTTGACTCCGTCGATCCGGGTGCGCTCCTGCCACCCTAGGTAGTAGGTGCCGTTGAACTTATCGAACGTCGGCTTGGAGCCGGCGCCTTGCTTGACGAAGGCCTTCTCGCCCCCGGCCGTCCAGGTCCGCCCGTCTTGGCTCTCGCAGAACCAGTAGTTGTGGTCGCCGTTCTCTTGGCGGCAGATGGCCAGCCAGGTGCCGTCGGGCAGACGATTGACCGCGGGTTCGGTCAGGGCCGGGCCGCCGGGTCCGTTGAAATGACCGACGACTTCGAGGGTATCGGCGGCGGCGTTCAACGTGCAGAGCGCCTGCTGGGCGCCGAGGTAGTTGTTGATCGCGACGTAGGTGCGGCCGTCGAATTCCTTGAAGTTGTCGAACAGGTAAAGTCCCGCGTCGACGGGCTTACGCTTGAAGCCCTGCTTGGCGGCGTCGGCATGCAGATATCGCGGTTGGAGATCGAAGACGCCTTCGCTCGTGCGCAGCTTCATGCGATGGATCTCGCGCTCGAAGGTCAGCGTGCCGAGGTCGAAGTCGCGATAGTAAGTCTGCGACTGGCGCTTGCCGGGCTGTTCGCTGGCGAACCAGCAGCGGAGGGTCTTCGGGGCGATCTGCTTGATGCGGGGCACGAAGCAGGCGCCGACGGGCAGCGTCTCATTGGCGAAGGCCTGTTCGGAGCGGGCGAGGGTCATCACGTCGAGCAGGCGCTCGTTGCGCAGGTCGACGAT
>CALEEU010000007.1 GCA_937875975.1 uncultured Opitutia bacterium
TCACGGATGCACGATGCTTTCGTCGAGGTTGAGCACGGCGCGGGCGAGGGCGGTCCAGAGGTCCTTGTCGGCGACCTTGCGGGCGCGCTGCGCGTCGACGAAGGCCTGCATGGTCTTCGTCTCATCGGGCGCCGGCGGACGCGTGACGCAACGGCGGAGGATGAAGGCGATGCGGCCCGCGTCATCGGAGGCCGCCGTCATGGCCTTCGCGCCGAGGGCGCGGGCCGCTTCCATGAACATCTCGTCGTTGAGCAGGGTGAGGGCCTGGAGCGGGCTGTTCGAGACGTCGCGGCGGGCGATGCAGGCCTCGCCGGTGGGCGCGTCGAAGGTCGTGGCCATCGCGAACGGGGCGGTGCGCTTGATGAACGTGTAGAGCGAACGACGGGTGCGGTCTTCGCCTTCGCTGGGCTTCCACTCGATCCGACCGTAGGTGCCTTCGCTGGTCACGCTGGCGGGCTGGGGCGGGAAGACGCCTGGTCCGCCCATCTTGAACGAGATCAGGCCGGCGGCCTGCAGCGCGCCGTCGCGGATGACTTCGGCGTCGAGGCGGAAGCGGCTGCCACGGGCGAGCAGCAGGTTCTCGCGGTCCTTTTCGGCGAGCTCGGGCGTGACGCGCGAGGACTGGCGGTAAGTGGCGCTGGTCACGATCAGGCGGTGCAGCTTCTTCATCGACCAGCCGGTGCGCTGGAATTCGACGGCGAGCCAGTCAAGCAGCTCAGGGTGCGTCGGGGCTTCGCTCTGGTAGCCGAAGTCCTCGAGCGAGGCGACGAAGCCGCGACCGAAGAAGGCCTGCCACTGGCGGTTCACGGCCACGCGGGCGGTCAGGGGATTCTCGGGCGCGAAGAGCCAGCGGGCGAAGGTCAGGCGGTTGGCCGGGGCGTCCTTGGGCAGGCCGGGCAGGAAGGCGGGCACGCCGGGCTTCACTTCTTCGCGCGGGTTCAGGTATTCGCCGCGGTGGTAACGCACGGTCGTCCGAGGATTGGAGGCGGGGCGCTCGCGCATGACGAGCGTGGGCTGGCCGCGCGGGATGCGCTTGCGCAGGGCGGCGAGGGCCTTGGCGTGCACGGCGACTTCGGGCGCGGTCTCGAGGAAGCGCATGCGCAGGGCGTCGCGATCCTGCGGGGCGGCGCCGGCGAGCATGGCCTCGATCGCCGCGGGGTGACCGGTGGCGGTGGCCTGCTCGTCGGTGGTGACGGAGAGGCGGAAGTGGCCGAGCGAGCAGGAGAAGTGCTTTTCGAAGAGCATCTTCAGCGTCCAGCCGGCGGGGAGGTCGGTGGGCTTGGCGAAGCGGAAGACGGCCGTCTGACGCTGACCGTAGCCGCCCAGCACCTGCCAGCCGCTCGACATCTCGCCGTCGAGCGCGGCGGACGCGTTGTTCTTCTTCCGGGCGGCCTTGCCCTTGGCCTTGGCTTTGGCCTTCGGCGCGGCGGCGGCGTCGCTGATGCGGTCTTCCTCTTCGTCGTTGGTCGCGAAGGCTTCGCCGAATTCGAGACGCCGGCTGCCGTGCCAGGCTTGGAGTTCGCTGAGGAAGAAGCCGCCGAGCGGTCCTTCGTAGTTGGTCAGGCCGGGGCCGTCGTTGGGCAGGGAAGGGTGGTCGGCGACTTCGAGCCGGAGGGCGGTGACGCCTTTGTGGGCGCGATCGAAGGTGAGGTCATAGACGTCGCTCTTGCTGCTGTCGCCGCCGCCGAGGATGAAGCCGTCGGGCTGGACCTCGAGTTTCGGCATGGTGGTCGTGAGCTTGGCCGGGCGGAGCACTTCCCACTTCGAGGCCTTGGGGGCTTCGGCGGCGATCCAGGCGTCGACCTTGGGGTCGAGGGCGGCGACGCCGCCGGGGAACTTGCCGGGCAGGGACTCTTCAGCGGCGGCGATCTTGCGGGCGTGCTCGGCGACCTGCGCGGCGAGGTCGGCCGGCGGAATATGATAGGTCGGTTCGTCGGCGTTGTTTAGCAGCGCCATGACGCCGAAGTAATCCGTGTGCAGGATCGGGTCATACTTGTGGGTGTGGCACTGCGCGCAGTTCATCGTCAGACCCATCCAGGCCGCGCCGGTGGCGCCGACGCGGTCGACCATCGCGTAGAAGCGGTATTCGTTGGGATCGATGCCGCCTTCCTCGTTGAGCATCGTGTTGCGGTGGAAGCCGGTGGCGACATGGTCGTCGGGCGTGGCGCCGGGGAGGAGGTCGCCGGCGAGCTGCTTGATGCCGAACTGGTCGTAGGGCAGGTCGGCATTGAGGGCCTTCACGACCCAGTCGCGGTAAGGCCAGATCGTGCGCGGGCGGTCCTTCTCGAAGCCGTTGGTGTCGGCGTAGCGGGCGAGGTCGAGCCACCGGCGGGCCCAGCGTTCGCCATAGCGCGGTGAGGCGAGCAGGCGGTCGACGAGTTTCTCGTAGGCGTCGGGCGACTTGTCCTGGACGAAGGCGTCGGCCTCCTCGGGCGTGGGCGGCACGCCGGTGAGGTCCAGCGTCACGCGACGCACGAGGGCGTAGCGGTCGGCCTCGGGCGAAGGCTTCAGGCCGGCTTTCGCGAGGCGGTCGCGCACGAAGGCGTCGATCGGATGGACGCCGGCCTGCGGCACGGGCTCCTGCTTGGGGGCGGAGAAGGCCCAGTGAGGTTGATAGACGCCGCCTTCGGCGATCCAGGCGCGCAGGGTCGCCTTGTCTTTCGCGGACATCGGCTTCTTCGCCTCCGGAGGCGGCATGATGTCGTCCGGATCGTCGGAGAAGATGCGATGGATGACTTCGCTTTTGTCGGGCTGACCCGGGACGATGGCGACTTCATCGGACTTGCCTTTGCCGTAGGCGGATTCGACGAGGTCGAGGCGGAGTTTTCCTTTGCGTGAATGCTCGTCCATGCCGTGGCACGCGAAGCAGTGCTGGGCCAGGATCGGCCGGACCTCGCGGTTGAAGTCGACGGCGGACGCGGTGGCGGCGGACGCCAGAAGCAGGAATGCGGACGGAAAGCGCGGCATGGGGGCGGGGGTGAACGGCCGGGGGTGTGACCGACCAAGATAAGACACTCTAGACCGTCCGGGGTTGCGAGCAATTAGCAGGCGGGGTTTGGCGGTTGCGGGCCCATGACAGGCGGCTAATCTCGCGATTTCGTGCCCCGCTTCTCCCTCATTTTCTGTCTTATCGCCATAGGGGTGTCCGGCGCCGACGGCCCGACGTCGGGCGATGGTTCGCAGCAGAAATGGCGGCTGGCGCTGGGCTCCCCGAGGTCGACTTTCGGTCAGGCTGGTCCGGCAGAGCGGGTCGAGTCCTTCGACACTCCGGATTTCCGGGCGCAGCTGTTTCGCCAGCGTACCGGTCCGGAGACCTGGCAGCGGATTCTCATCCTGAAGCCTCTGCGGCTCGAGGCCCGGACCGCCGGAGTCGTCGTGCCGTTCTACGACCCCGATCGGATGTGCGGTTACGATCTGCGGACGAAGCAACGGCTCGGACCGGAGCGGAATACGGCTTTCTTCGGTCTGCATCTCGTGCGGCAGGGCTACGTCGTCGCCGCGGTCGAAGCTTATCCGTTCAACCTGCTGACGCCGGAGGAGCAGAAGGCGAGCAAGGGCGGGATGGGCGTCTGGCGTGACGCCGCGGCCAAACTCGCCCGACAGGAGCCCGGATGGACGGGCATGGGTAAGCTCACCCATGACACGCTCTTGGCGGCCGATCTCTTGGTGGCGGATGCGCAGGTCGACCCGGCCCGTCTCGCGGTGATGGGGCATTCGCTCGGCGGCAAGATGGCCTTCTACGCCGGCTGCCTCGATCCACGCTTCAAGGCGATCGTCGCGAGCGATTTCGGACTGGCGTGGGATTCCTCCAACTGGGGCGACGCTTGGTATTTCGGCGACAAGCTGAAGGCCATGCGCGCGGAGGGTCTTTCCCAGGAACAACTGCTCGGCTTCCATGCTCCGCCGTTCTTCCTGATCGCCGGACAATACGACAGCGAGGCGACGTGCGGCCCTTTGTTGGACGCGGCCCGCAAGACACGGGAGCTCACGGGTCGGGCGGGCGGTATCGAGATCTTCGACCACCATTCCGGACACCAGCCGACGTGGCCCTCGTTGAAGGCCGCCTATGTCTGGCTGGCTCGGCGGATGGACATGCCTGCTCCCGACTTCGGGCACCTCGACGCGCTCGCCCGCGACCAAGCGAAGGCCGCCAAGTAGGCGCTCACTTCTTTTTCTTCTTCGCGCCGGCTTTGCCGGATGCCGCGCCGAGCGCGGGGCCGTTGTCGGCCGGCAGGGAGCGATGCCAGGCGAGCACCGCGGACGTGAGGCGCGCGACGACGGCCGGTTCGCGGGCCGCGAGGTCGGTCGTTTCGCCCTGATCCTTGGCCAGGTCGTACAGGAGCGGCTTCGAGCCATCGTACTCACAGAGGAGTTTCCAATCGCCCTCGCGGATCGCGAGGTCGGGCTGAGGGGTCGCCAGCGCGGGCGCCCATGTCTTCCGGTCGGGTGGGCGCCGCCAGCAGAGCGACCTTGGGGGGACGGGGGAAGTGCCGCCCAGCAGGGTCGCCGATAGGTCGACGCCGTCGAGTCCATCGGGGGCAGGCAGCCCGGCCATTCGGGTCAGCGAGGGAGCCAGGTCCATGGCGGCGAAGACCGAGGCAGCGTCGGTGCCGCCGATCCGTTCCTTAGCCATGCGCCCAGGAGCCCAGACGATGAGCGAAGAACGGAGGCCGCCTTCGAAGATCTGCGTCTTGCTGCCGCGGAATGGCCCGGCGCTGCCGGCGCCGGGTTCGGGTCCGTTATCAGAGCAAATGATGAAGACCGTGTTGGCACGGAGAGCGGGGTCGGCGCGGACGCGTTCGAAAAGTCGGCCGAGTTGGCGATCCATCTCCTCCAGCACGGCGAGGTAGATCCGGTGTTTTTCCGGCGACCATTTCTCCAGCGGAGGGAAGTAGGGGCTGTGGACGTCGTCGGGCCAGAGGTCGACGTAGAAGGGCTGACCTTTCGCCGCGGCGGCGTCGATGAACTTCAGGGCGGCATCGGCGTAGCCGGTCGTGATCTCGGTGCGGTTCATCCAGGTCACCGGGCCGCCGAGGCGTTCGGCGTCGGCCCAGATCTTCTTCGGCTCCTGGTCGCCGGGCTTGCGCGTGAGCGGGAGGAGTTTCGGCCCCATCCCTTCGAAGTTGGTGAGCGATGTATCGTAACCGTAGGCCGTGATCGCGGGGGCGTCGTCGACGTCGCGCTGGCCGCCGAGATGCCATTTGCCGAAGTGTCCGGTGGCGTAGCCGCCGGCCTGCAGGGTGCGCGCGAGCGAAGGCGCCCGGGGGTCGAGCCACTGGGCGTTGCCTTTGGCTTCGTTGGCCGCCCGGAACTCGAGATAGGAGTTGATCCGCCAGCGCTGCGGGTATTGTCCGGTGACGAAGGCGCACCGCGAAGGGGAGCAGATCGGTGAGTTGACGTAGAACTGCTCGAAGCGCAGGCCCTCGGCGGCCAGCCGGTCGATGTTCGGGGTCTTCGCCTCCGTATTCCCGAAGCAGGAAAAGTCGCCCCAGCCCATGTCGTCGATGAGCACGAAGACGAAGTTGGGCTTCTTCGGTTCCGCGGCGCCCAGGAGCAGGGCGGAGGCGAGCAGGCAGAGGAAGCGCATGGCTTAGCGCACGCCCGAGGGTGCGGCGTCCCGGAGCAGTTCGGCGAGCCGGGCGCGCATGGCCTTGACGCGTTCGGGCTGAGCGTCGGCGAGGTTCTTGGCTTCGCCGGGGTCGGCGGAGAGGTCGTACAAGGCCACAGGCTCGTATTTGCCGGCGGTCTTCTTCCCTTTCTTCTTCCCTGGTGGCGCGCCGTCGGCGGCACCGCCGTCGACGATCAGTTTCCAGTCGCCCATCCGGACCGCGGCGCGGGAGGGGCCTTGGGTCGATACCGAGAGGATGGCGTCGTGGGGCGAGGCGGCCTGCTTGGTCAGCATGGGCCAGACGTCGAGTCCGTCGACGGGCAGTTTCTGTTCGAGGGAGCCGCCGGCCTGCTTGATCAGGGTCGGATACCAGTCGACCATGTGCATCGGCTGGCGGATGCGCTGTCCGGCCGGGATGCGGCCCGGCCACGTGGCGAAGGCCGCGGCGCGGACGCCGCCTTCGAAGATCGAGCCTTTGAAGTCACGGAGCGGGGTATTGTCGCCCGGGGGCGGCCCGCCGTTGTCGCTGGAGAAGACGATGAGCGTATTCTCCAGACGGCCGGCCTGCTTGAGCGCCGCTTCGATCTGGCCGATGGCTTCATCGACCGCGGCGAGCATGCCGGCGAGCTTCTGGCGATTGCCTTTCAGATGGGCGTAGGGCTTGAGGTAGCTGTCCGGGACCTGGAAAGGGCTGTGGACGCCGTTGAAGGGAACGTAGAGAAAGAGGGGTTTGGCTTGGTCTCCTGCCGCGATGACCTTGCAGGCTTCCTTGGCGATCAGGTGCGTCGTGTAGCCCTCTTCCTTGAGCGGCTCGCCGTTGCGATACCAGTCGCGCTTGTTCATCCGTTCGTGGGTGAAGTAGTCGAGCATCCCGAAGAAGTGGCCATACTGGTGATCGAACCCGCGGGCGTTGGGCTGGTAGGCTTTCTCGAATTCGCCGAGGTGCCACTTCCCCGTGAGCGCGGTGCGATACCCGGCCGAGCGCAGGGCATCGGCCAGCGTACGTTCGGCGAGAGGCAGGCCCCAGGGCGCTCCGGGTGAGACGATCGTATAGACGCCGGTATGCGTCGGGTAGCGACCGGTCAGCAGGGTGGAGCGGGTCGGCGAGCAGACCGGCTGGACGTAATGGTTCTCGATGATCGTGCCGCCCTGGGCGAGCCGGTCGATATTCGGCGTCTTGATCTCCTTGCCGCCGTTGAAGCCACAATCGGCGTAGCCCAGGTCATCGATCAGGAAGAAGACGATGTCGGGCTGCTTGGCTGCCTGGGCGCATAGGTTGAAGCAAAGCCAAGAAAAGAGCAGGGCGTAACGCATGGGGTGGCGTAAGGCTTACCCCCGGCGCTCCGAGTTGTCAAAAGGCTTAACGCCAGAGCGGTGCGGCCTGCGTCTTGCTCCACGCTTCCCATCGCTCGACCAAGGTCTTGGTCAGCTCTGGGTGACTCGCGGAGACTTCCCTCTTTTCGGAAGGGTCGGTTTCCAGGTCGTAGAGTTCCCAGCGGGGGCCGCCCTTGAAGAGCTTCCACTTCCCGGATCGCAAGGCGCCGCTCTTACCGACTCGCCAGTAGAGTGTCTCGTGGAGCGGTCCGACCTCAGGATTCGTCAGCAGGCTGCGCAGGTCCTTGCCGTCGGCGTCGGCCGGAGTCGCGACGCCGGCGGCGGCGAGGGCCATGGCGGTCAGATCGGTGGCGATGACGGGCGTCTTGATGACCGTTCCTGGCTTCGTCACGCCGGGCCAAGTCACCGCATACGGCACGCGGATGCCGCCCTCAAGCAGTTGGCCTTTTTCGCCGCGGTGCGGATGGTTGCTTGAAGTGAGCTCACGCGTGGGGCCGCCGTTATCGCTGAGGAAGACGATGACCGTGTTCTCGGTCTGGCCGTTGGCGTCGAGCTTGGCCAGGAGCTTGCCGACGGATTCATCGAGATGGGTCAGCATCGCGGCGAAGATGCGACGTTGAACGTCGGGGATGTCCTTGAAGCGGGCCATGTGGGCGTCGGTTCCCTGCATCGGGCTATGGACGGCGTTGTAGGCGAGATAGAGGAAGAAAGGTTTCTCCTTCGTGTGGTCGAAGAAGTCCATCGCCTCGCGCGTGAACGCATCGGTGAGGTTGCTCGGTTCCTCGATGGCTTGGTCGCCGCGCATCATCGGGTTGTCTTTATTGTATTCCGGTTCGTCGGACTTGAGGTGGTCGCTCTGGATCAGGCGGCCATCCGGCGAGGTCCAGCGCCCCATGGCGCCATCAGGCAGGTTCTTCCGGCGCAGCCAGGTCGTATTGCCCTTGCCGATTTCGGGCTCGAAGTAGCGGCCTTCATGGAGGAAGCCGAAGAAGTCAGCGAAGCCTCGCTGCTGCGGGTGGAAGGGGGCGGTGCCGCCCAGGTGCCATTTGCCGACAAGGCCCGTGTGATACCCCGCGGCGCGCAGGCGATCGGCGATGGTGGGTATGCCGACGGGTAGGCCGATGCCAGGCTCCAGATTCTTGCTGCCGATCGGGTTGAACTCGAAACCAAAGCTCGTCTGGTAACGGCCGGTCAGCAGCGCGGCGCGGGAGGCGGCGCAGAAGGGAGCCGTGACGTAGCCATCCGTGAAGCGCGCGCCCTTGGCGATGAGCCGATCGATGTTCGGCGTCGGGATGCCGTTGCCGCCATAGCAACCCAGCTCGCCGTAGCCGAGGTCGTCGGCGACGATGAAGAGGATATTGGGCTTCTTCGTTTCTGCCGCCAGGAGCGGAAGTAACGAAATCAGCAGCAGGCTGAGGAAGGTGAGCGGCTTCATC
>CALEEU010000008.1 GCA_937875975.1 uncultured Opitutia bacterium
TCTCGCCCTGGATCGAACCCTGAGGGAGGGCATCGATGAAGCGGTGGGTCGGGCCGGCGCCACGGGAGATGGTGCCGCCACGGCCATGGAAGAAGACGATGCGCACCCCATGCTTCTCGCCGACGGCGGCGAGATTCTGCTGGGCACGGTAGAGATTCCAGAGCGAGGCAAGGATGCCGCCGTCCTTGTTGGAGTCGGAATAGCCAATCATCACCTGCTGGGTGAGACCGTCGGTGATACCGGCGTCGCGACGGGCCTGCAGCGTACGCTTGGTCATCGGATGGGACAGGAATGAGTCCATGATGCCCGTGCTGCGCTCAAGGTCGCCAATCGTCTCGAAGAGCGGGACGACAGGCAGGAGACAGTAGGCGTCTTCCGCGCCACCGGCGGTCAGTCCGGCTTCGCGGGCGAGGAGGTAGACGGAGAGCAGGTCGGAGACCGAGCGGGTCATGCTGACGATCAGCGAACCTAGGCCGGCGGAGCCATACTGATCGATATGAGTGACAAGCGCCCGGTGGCAGGCGACCACGGCGTCGGCCTCCGTGCCGATACTGGCCTGCTCGCGCATGAACGGACGGGTCGAGCGCAGCTCGGAGTCAAGGAAGCCAAGGCGGCGGGATTCGTCCCACTGCGCATAATGGGTATCGTCCTGACCAGTAGCGGCGAGGAGCTGGCCGATGGCCTTATCATGGAAGGCGCTGTTCTGGCGGATATCCAGGACGGCCATATGGAAACCAAAGGTACGCAGGAAGCGCAGCAGCGGATCGAGTTCCGCGCGCACGATGCGACCGGCACCGACTTCGACCAAGGTTTCACGCAGGAACAGGAGATCGGCGATGACACCCTCAGGTGTGCGGTGCTGACCGGGCCCCAGTTCGCCTTCGGCGTTAGGCAGGCGAAGGCGGGTCAAGTTAATGTACTGACGCCAGGTTTCGCCGATGTTGCGACTTACGGCGTCCGCGCCGGCTTCACCATGAGCAGCGGCGTGCTTGGCGACCTGACGCAGGAATACGGGCGGCGGCTCCTGCAAGTGGTCACCTAGGGAGAGGCGCTGTCCGAGGGTTTCGAGGCGTTCGTTGCAAATCGCGACGGCCGTGGTGCGGAAGAGATTCAGGGCGCGCGCGGTGACATCCGCCGTGACCAGCGGGTGGCCATCGCGGTCGCCGCCGACCCACGTGCCGAGGGCGATCTGGGGTAATGAATCCGGGTGCTCAACGCGGGCGGGGTCGAAGCCAGCTTCTTCCCAGGCCTGGCGCAAGCGCAGGTCCATACTGACCACCGCGTCCGGGAAGACCTTTGAGAGGAAATAATTAATGTTCCGGAGCTCCGACGCGACGTCGGGCTTCTGGTGATAGATTTCGCCGGTGCGCCAGAGACGTTCGAGCGCGACCTTGATCTCCTCGCGAATCGCGCGCTGTTCGGCGACCGTCCACATGTTGTTCTCGCGACGGACGAGGAGCTTATAAATCTCGCGATGGATCTCGAGGACCGTGGCGCGCTTGGCTTCGGTCGGGTGGGCCGTAAGCACGGGCTCGACGCGCATGCGGTTGAGGCGCTTGGCGATCTGCTTGTCGGTCAGGCCGGCCTCACTGAGGGCGCGGAGCGCACGACCCCACGAACCAGGATCGGAAGCGAGACCATGCTTATCTTCGCGGAGACGCTTGGACTGCGCAGAAGCATTTTCTTCCACCATGTTGAGCAACTGGAAGGCGATCGAATACGCCTGGACTCCGCGGTAGGAAAAGATCTGCACGCCGCGCAGCTTGCGCTTCCCCATCCACGGCAAAGTACCGGCGAGATCCTTGTGATCGAGCTGCTCGAGCACCTCGACGAAGCACGTCATCATGAAGTCGAGGTCCTTGTCGACTTTCTTAAGCCCGCGGGCGAGATCGGTGCTGATAGCCATGCGACGAGAGTCGTAGCACGGGCACAGGAAATCTCGCAACCGCAAACCCCCTCGGCTTGCGTCTATGGCTGTCCACCCTTTGATGGAAAGTCGCCATGTCGGACTCACGGCTCATCCTCCCCGACCTCTGGCAGCAGGACGCCCTCCGCGCCCTCCGCCAAGGCGAGGACGTGGTCATCCAAGCCCCGACCGGCGCCGGTAAGACGCACGTCTTCGAACTTCTGATCAAAGGGGGGCATCGCGGCCAGGCAGTCTACACGGTCCCGACCCGCGCCTTGGCCAATGACAAGCGGGCCGAATGGCTCGCCCTAGGCTGGGATGTCGGCATCGCGACCGGTGACGTCAGCGACAACCTGGGTGCCCCAGTAGTGGTGGCCACCTTGGAGACCCAGCGCCACCGCTTCCTCGAGGGGCGGCACCCGGACCTACTCGTGGTGGACGAATATCAGATGCTGGCCGACAGCCGACGCGGCGCGGCCTACGAGACGGTCCTAGCCATCGCCCCACCCTCCACCCAGCTCCTCCTGCTCAGCGGAAGCGTCTCCAACCCCAAGGCAGTCGCGGAATGGCTCAGGCGCCTCGGCCGCAAGGTCACCCTGATTGAGGAGCACACCCGCCCCATCCCCCTCGAAGAAGTCTCCCTGGACGCCTTGGAGACCCGCGAGCCGACCGGCATCAAAGGCCATATCGCCCGCGCCGTCATCCGGGCGGTCTTGGCCGACCTCGGCCCCATCCTAGTCTTCGCCCCCCGCCGCCGGGCCGCCGAGCAGATCGCCCACGATATCGCCGCCGGCCTCCCCCTCGGCAACGGCCCCCAGCTCTCACCCAGCCAGCGCACCATGGCCGGCGACGACCTCAATCGCCTCCTCCGCCAAGGCGTGGGCCTCCACCACAGCGGCCTGACCTACGACCAGCGCACGGAACTCATCGAGCCTTGGGCCAAGGCCGGCAAGCTGAGCGTAGTCGTCGCGAC
>CALEEU010000009.1 GCA_937875975.1 uncultured Opitutia bacterium
CGCACTTCTGGGGCATGGACGAATGGTATGACGACAAGACGAAGAAGGAAGTGCCGGTCACGCATGCCCTCTCCTTCGAACGCGCCGACCGCGAACTTTGCTTCAACCGCATCCAGAAGAAACTGGCGATGCCCGAAGCCAACCTCCACTTCCCCACGGCCAAGATCGCGGACTTCGTGCAGACGTGGCACGCCGGCGTCCGCTGCGCGGTCATGCAGGGCGGTCAAGGCGACATCAAGCACTGGGCCTTCAACGACCCGCTCAAGCGCACCGGCAAATACAAGGACGCTCCGCCCTCGCCCGCTGAGTACCGCAAGCTCGGCACCCGCATCGTCGAGCTGCATCCCATCACCCTCAGCCAGAACGCCCGCACCTCCGGAGGCGGCAACATCACCATGGTTCCCAAGATGGCCATCACCGTCGGCCCACAGGAAACCTGGTTGGCCGACAAGGTCTCCATCTGGCACGCCGGCGCCCACGACAATCCGCTGGGGCAGCGCCTGACCGCCTTGATGATCTCCAAGCAGATCGCCGATTCAGCCGTCCCGATGTCCCTCCTCGCCGACCACCCGAACGTGCAGTTCAACTACTTCCGCGGCGGCCTGGGCTCCTGTTCGGTCGAGATGCACTGAGGACGATGTTCCGCCAAGCCCTGACCGTCCTCGCCGCTTTGCTCATAGGCGCCTGTGCCTCGTCGGCGCAGACGAAGACCTACGACATCGTCGTGTATGGCGATTCGGCGGCCGCGGTCGCCGCGGCCCTCCAGGCCAAACGACAGGGTTCCAGTGTCGTGCTGGTGAATACCACGACGTTCCTCGGTGGGATGACCTGTAGTGGCCTTTCGGCCAGCGATATCTTCCACCGCGAAGCGGTCGGCGGCGTGGCCCGCGAGATCTACGGACGCATCGGCCAGCACTACGGGAAGACCTACGTGGATTACTTCGAACCGCACGTGGCGCAGGGCGCGATGGACGCACTCGTCAAAGAGAGCGGCCTGGAAGTCGTCATGGACGAACAACTCGACCGCGGTCCTGGCGGCGTCGCGAAGCAAGGTGACCGCATCACCTCCTTCCGCACCCTCTCGGGCAAGGTCTACGCGGCGAAGGTCTTCATCGACGCTTCCTACGTGGGCGATCTCATGGCCGCCGCGGGCGTAAGTTATGCCGTGGGACGCGAACCTAACGCCCGATACGGGGAATCGCTCAATGGGATGCAGCGCGGCGACGACAAGCCTCGCACGCACTACACCCAGAAAGACAAGGACCACTTCATCAAGGACGTCGACCCTTACGTCAAACCTGGCGATCCGACGAGTGGCCTGCTGCCCTTCGTCTACGCCGAAGACCCCGTCAAGGGCGCGGGCGACCATCGTATCCAAGCCTACAACTACCGGCTTTGCGTGACGACCGACCCGGCGAAGCGACTTCCTTTCGCCAAACCTGCGGGCTATCGCGAACTCGACCACGAGATGCTGCTGCGTAACTTCGAAGCGGGCGACCTGCGCTTCCCCTCGCTGCTGCACAAACTGCCCAACGGCAAGACCGACTGGAATTCCATGCACGCGGTCGGTACCGATTACGTCGGCGCGAACTGGGAATATCCGGAGGCCAGCTACGCCCGGCGCCGCGAAATCGAAGCGGCGCATGAACTCTACATCCGCGGCCACCTCTGGACGCTGGCCAACCACCCGCGCGTGCCCGAGTCTATCCGTAAGCAGGCCTCCGCCTACGGACTCTGCACCGATGAGTTCACGTCGCGCGGCGGCTTCTCGCCGATGATCTACATCCGCGAAGCCCGACGCCTCCAAGGCGCCTACGTGATGACTGAACTCGACTGCAAAGGGAAGCGCACGCCGCCGGAACCCGTCGCGCTCGCCAGCTTCGGCCTCGATTCCCATGCGGTGCGCTACTTCGTGACGAAGCGGGGTTTCCTCGAACGCGACGGCGTGATCTGGAACGTGCCGCCCCGCCCCTACGGCGTCTCTTACCAAAGCCTGATCCCCAAGAAGGAAGAATGCGCCAACCTACTCGTACCGGTCTGCTTGTCGGCCACCCACGCCGCCCATGGTTCGATTCGGATGGAGCCAGTCTTCATGCAGCTCGGTCAGGCCGCCGCCATGGCTGCGGGCATCGCCGTCCGCGACAACGTGGCAGTCCAGGACGTGCCCTATGGCCGCGTCCGCGACCTACTTAAGGAAGCCAACCTGCCCGTCGAGTGGACCGCCCCCGCTAAGTCCAAGAAGGCCAAATAACCCCTTCTGGAAGACGATTAGGACTACTTGTCATTATTTTTGACAAAGTCCAAAACTCGGTCTTGTTCGTGGTCAGATGCGCGACCCGGAAGCCACCCTTCGCCAACACGACCTGCCCGTCACGGCGCAGCGCATCGCTGTCCTCCGCGCGGTCTCCGGCCACCCCCACGCTACGGCTGACGACCTGACCGCGAGCGTCTGCGGTGATTTGGGCACGATTTCCAGGCAGTCGGTCTATAATGTCCTGAATGTCCTCACGGACAAGGGCAT
Source organism: uncultured Opitutia bacterium (assembly GCA_937875975.1). Classification (GTDB taxonomy): domain Bacteria; phylum Verrucomicrobiota; class Verrucomicrobiia; order Opitutales; family UBA953; genus UBA953. Next base: position 2,522 of record CALEEU010000009.1, read on the forward strand.
CATCCGCCGCATCCAGCCCGCCGATTCCCCGGCTCGCTACGAAGACCGCATCGGGGATAATCATCATCACCTCGTCTGCCGTTCCTGTGGACGCACCGAAGACGTCTGCTGCGCCGTCGGTGAAGCCCCCTGCCTCAAGGCCCACTCGCACCACGGCTTCAAGATCGACGAAGCCGAAGTGATCTACTGGGGCACCTGCCCCGCCTGCCAAAAGAAGAAACGTTCCTGACGTCGTTCATCGTTATTCGTTCTTCGTTACCCTTCCTCCGTTTTCTCTCACCTTCGAACCGCCAACCGCCAACCGCTAACCGCTAAAACCTCCTTCGTCCCCCAATCCTCCATCCCTCAATCCTCCAAACACCATGTCCGACATCTCCAAATGCCCCGTGATGGGCCACCTGGCCCCTCAGAACCGCCATACCGCCGCCGCCGCGATGAACAACGGCGACTGGTGGCCGAATCAACTCAACCTGAACATCCTGCGCCAGAACTCCTCGAAGAGCGATCCGCTCAACCCGGGGTTCAACTACGCCGAAGAGTTCAAGAAGCTCGACCTCGAAGCCCTGCGCAAGGACCTCGCCGCGCTGATGACCGATTCACAGGAATGGTGGCCGGCCGACTACGGTCACTACGGCCCCTTCTTCATCCGCATGGCCTGGCATAGCGCCGGCACCTACCGCGTCACCGACGGTCGTGGCGGCGCCGGTTACGGCACACTGCGCTTCGCCCCGCTGAACAGCTGGCCGGACAACGCCAATCTCGACAAAGCCCGTCGCCTCCTCTGGCCCCTCAAGCAGAAGTATGGCCAGAAGATTTCCTGGGCCGACCTCATGGTCCTCACCGGCAACGTCGCCCTCGAGACCATGGGCTTCAAGACCTTCGGCTTCGCCGGCGGCCGTCCCGACGTCTGGGAACCGCAGGAAGACATTTACTGGGGTCCGGAAACCGAGTGGCTTGGCGATAAGCGCTACACTGGCGACCGCCAGCTCGCCGACCCGCTCGGCGCCGTCCAGATGGGCCTGATCTACGTCAATCCCCAAGGCCCCAACGGCAAGCCTGACCCGCTTGCCTCGGCTCGCGATATCCGCGAGACCTTCGCGCGCATGGCGATGAATGACGAAGAGACCGTCGCGCTCATCGCCGGCGGCCACACTTTCGGCAAAGCCCACGGCGCCGCCACGCCCGACGGCCATGTCGGTCCGGAACCCGAAGGCGCCCCGCTCGAAGAGATGGCCCTCGGTTGGAAGAACTCCTTCGGCAAGGGCAACGGTGCCGACACGATCACCAGCGGCCTTGAAGGCGCCTGGTCGAGCACGCCGACCCGCTGGTCGAACGAATACCTCAAGAACCTCTGGAACTACGAATGGGAACTCACCCAGTCCCCCGCTGGCGCCCACCAGTGGACGCCCAAGAATGGCGCCGCGAAGGACACCGTACCGGACGCGCACGACAAGTCGAAGCGCCACGCGCCGATGATGTTCACGTCCGACATCGCGCTGAAGATGGATCCGGCTTACGCCAAAATCACCAAGCGCTGGTTGGATAACCCGGCCGAGTTCGCCGATGCGTTCGCCAAGGCCTGGTATAAGCTCACGCACCGTGACATGGGGCCTTACTCCCGCTGCCTCGGACCGCACGTAGCTCCGGCCCAGATCTGGCAGGACCCCGTCCCATCCGTCGACCATATCCTCATCGACTCAGCTGACATCGAAGCACTGAAGAAGACACTCCTCGCTTCCGGTCTCACCACTGCGCAGCTCGTCTCGGTCGCCTGGGCTTCCGCCTCGACCTTCCGTGGTAGCGACAAGCGTGGCGGCGCCAACGGCGCCCGCATCCGCCTCGCTCCGCAGAAGGATTGGGAAGTGAACCAGCCCGCCGAACTCGCCAAGGTCCTCGCCGTCCTCGAGAAGGTGCAGGCGATCTTCAACGCCGCCCAGACCGCCGGCAAGAAGGTCTCCCTCGCCGACCTCATCGTCCTCGGTGGTTGTGCCGCCGTCGAAGCCGCCGCCGCCAAGGCCGGCGTGCCCGTGAAGGTCCCCTTCCACCCCGGTCGCACCGACGCCACTCAAGCGATGACCGACGCCGAATCTGTCGCGCTCCTGGAGCTGAAGTATGATGGCTTCCGCAACTACCTCGGACGCAAGCTCGACCGCCCCGCCGCGGAGAATCTCGTCGACCGTGCTCAGCTCCTCACGCTCACGCCTCCGGAGATGACCGTACTCGTCGGCGGTATGCGCGTGCTCGAAACGACGGTGCTCTTCCCGGGCCTCGGCGTGCTGACCAAGCAGCCTGGTGCCCTGACCAACGACTTCTTCGTCCACCTCCTCGACCAGTCCGTGGTCTGGGAGAAGGCCAAGATCTGCGAGCACTTCTTCGAAGGCCGCGACAGCAAGACCGGCCAGGTGAAGTGGAATGCGACCGCCGTCGACCTCGTCTTCGGCTCCAACTCGCAGCTCCGCGCCCTGTCCGAGGTCTACGCCAGCGCCGACGGTAAGACGAAGTTCGTCCACGACTTCGTCGCCGCCTGGACCAAGGTCATGAACCTCGACCGCTTCGACCTAGCCAAGAAGTAAGCGATCCGTCCATCGCCTCCCACGGCCCGCCCTCACCGGCGGGCCGTTTTGTTTGGGAAATTCGCCACCCTGGCCCTGACCAATAACCAGCCCGCCGGATGGTCCGCGAACTGCTGGCCTGATGCTCCCTGGGGTTGCAAACCCCGGACGGACGGCTTGATTCGGGTCAATGGCCCGCCCCGCCCTATTGCTCGCGCTTGCGCTCTTCTGGTCCGCCGGGATGGACGCCAAGGTCTCGTTCAACTGGGAGGTTCGTCCGATTCTTTCCGAGCAATGCTTCTCCTGTCACGGCTTTGACGCGAAGCACCGCAAGGCCGACCTACGCCTCGATACCCGCGAGGGCGCCTTGGCTGAGAACGATGGCGTCCGCGCGATCATCCCGGGCGACCCCGCGAAGTCCGAACTCTGGAAGCGGCTACTCTCGCAGGACCCCGAAGAAGTGATGCCGCCGCCCGAGGCGCATAAGCCGAAGCTCACGGCCAAGCAGCGCGAGACCCTCCGCCGCTGGATCGAAGAAGGCGCGCCTTACGAACCGCACTGGGCCTTCACCGCCCCGATGCGTCCCGCGCTGAAGGAGAAAGGTCCGGCCGCAGTCGACGCGCTCATCGACCAAAGACTCAAGGAAGCCGGCCTGACTGCCTCGCCCGAAGCCTCGCCGGACAAGCTGCTACGTCGCCTCTCGCTCGACCTCACAGGCCTGCCGCCGACGCCCGCCGAACTCGACGCCTTCCTGCAAGCCCGCGCGAAAGACCCGCAGGCCGCCTACGTCGCCGCCATCGACCGACTACTCGCTTCGCCCGCCTACGGAGAACGCTGGGGCCGCTGGTGGCTCGACCAGGCCCGCTATGCCGACAGCAACGGCTACTCGATCGACGCCCCGCGCAGCATCTGGAAATACCGCGACTGGGTGGTGAGCTCGCTCAACGCCGACCTGCCCTTCGACCGCTTCACGGTCGAACAACTCGCGGGTGACCTGTTGCCCGACGCCGGCGAAGCCCAGCGCATCGCCACGGGCTTCCACCGCAACACGCCCCTCAACCAGGAAGGCGGCATCGACGTCGAGCAGTTCCGCATCGACAGCGTGATCGACCGTGTCGGCACGACGGGCACGGTCTGGCTCGGACTGACGGTCGGCTGCGCGCAGTGCCATGACCACAAGTTCGACCCGATCACGCAGAAGGAATTCTACCGGATGTTCGCCTTCTTCAACACCCAGGAGGAGCCGACGATGAAGGTGTCGGATCCGTCCCGCGACGAAGCGAAGCTCGCCGCCGCCGTCCGCGAGGCCGATCAGGCGCTCGCGACGTTCCTCGATCAGCGCGCCCCTGCCCTGCAGCAATGGGAGTCCGGGCTGACGAAGGCCACGAGCGCCAAGTTCTCCGGGCCGGCGAAGGCCGCCCTGCGCAAGCCCGCCGCGAAACGCAACGTGACGGAGCGCGCCCTCCTCTTCGCCGCCGGCCCCGGCGCCACGGACAAGGCCTTCAAAGCCCTGCAGAAGAAGGCCAAGGATACAGCCGACCTGCGTGACGGCGGCCCGACGACGCTCGTCCTCAAGGAACTCGCGAAGCCCCGCAAGACGCACCTGCTGACGGCCGGCGACTTCACGCGTCCGGCTGAAGAAGTCGCGCCCGGAGTCCTGTCGACCCTCCACTCATTCAAGCCCGACCAAGGCGCCGTCGACCGACTCGACCTCGCGCGTTGGATCGTCTCCAAAGACAATCCTGTCACCGCCCGCGTGATCGCCAACCGCGTCTGGCAGGCCTACTTCGGCCGCGGCCTCGTCGAGACCGAGAACGACTTCGGTTCGCAGGGCACGTCGCCTTCCCACCCCGAGCTGCTCGACTGGCTGGCCGTGGAACTCGTCGACCGAGGTTGGAGCCTGAAATCCCTGCACCGCACCATCGTGCTCACGCGCGCCTACCGTCGCGATTCCGCGAACCGACCCGACCTCATCGAGAAGGATCCCGACAACCGCCTGCTCGCCCGCCAGACGCGCCTTCGCCTCGATGCCGAGCTCGTACGCGACTCCGCCCTCGTCGCCAGCGGCCTGCTCACCCACAAGGTCGGCGGCCCGCCCGTCTACCCGCCCATCCCGGAGGGCGTGATGTCCCTCGGCCAGGTGAAGCGCGCCTGGAATACCAGCAAGGGAGAAGACCGCACGCGCCGCGGACTCTACACCTTCACCTACCGCGTGACCCCGCCGCCGGCCTTCGCGGTCTTCGACGCCCCGGACGGACTGTCCACGTGCACGCGACGCAATCGCAGCAACACCCCGCTGCAGGCCCTGACCCTCCTCAACGACCCGGCCTACTTCGAGGCCGCGCAGGCGCTGGCCAAGGTGATCGAGAAGGAGGGTCTCGCCACCGCCTTCCGTCGCTGCACCTCCCGCGCCCCGGAGGCCGCCGAACTCGCCATCCTCACCCCGCTCGACCGACTGTCGGCCGCGCGCGCCCTCCTCAATCTCGACGAGACCATCACCCGTGACTGACCCCTTCCGCCTCCTCGGCCGCACCCGCCGCCACTTCTTCCGCGACTGCGGCGTAGGCCTCGGCTCGATCGCGCTGTCTTCGCTGCTCGCGTCGGACAAACCCGCGCCGTCCGCCGACCCGCTTGCGCCTAAGACGCCGCATCACCGCCCCAAGGCCAAGAGCATCATCTACCTCTTCATGGCCGGCGGACCCAGCCAGCTGGAGTTCTTCGACCACAAGCCCAAGCTCAACGAACTCAACGGGCAGCCGATCCCCGCCAGCTTCATCGAAGGCAAGCGCTTCGCGTTCATGGGCTCGAGCCACCGCGTCAACC
>CALEEU010000010.1 GCA_937875975.1 uncultured Opitutia bacterium
TGTGGCACGTGTACGCGCTGCATCGACGCTTGTCCGACGGCTGCGATCATCGCCCCCTATAAATTAGATGCCCGCAAGTGCCTGGCTTACCTGACCATCGAGCACAAGGGGGCCATCCCCGTCGAATACCGCGAAGCCCTCGGCGATCGGGTGTTCGGGTGCGACGACTGCCTCGACGTCTGCCCGTGGAACAAGTGGGCCGTGGCTACCCGTGAAGCCCATTTTGCCCCGCGCCCGCATCCGCCGCTCCGCGAGACGCTGGCCTGGACGGACGAGCAGTTCCTCACGCACTTTAAGGGCACGCCGGTCGAGCGCCTCGGACTCGCCCGCTGGCATCGTAATGCGCTCACGGTCCTGGGTAATGTCGGCGAGCGTGCCGACCTTCCGGCCGCCGAGGCGCTCCTCGGGTCAACCGATCCGATGGTCGCGGAACACGCCGCTTGGTCCGTCGCACGCCTGCGCGCCCGTTGAACCTACGGGTTGCCTCGGGCGACTAGGTTGTCCTAATGGCTGGCGTGACTCTCGCTCAAGCCTACTACGCGCTCGCTGCCTTCCTGCTCCTGGCCGGCTGGCTCATTGTCACCGACGCGCCGGTCCTTCGCTCCTTCCGTCGTTCTAAGAGCGCCACCGTCTTGCTCGCCCTCGTCGCCATCGCCTGGTTCGCCTGGTGGTTGCTGAACATCCCTGAAGCCGATCTCGCCGGCTTGCCGCGCATGCCGGTGATCGTCGGCTTCATCGGCTTCAGCCTGCTGACGTTTGTTTACATGCCAGATTTCCTGTCAGTGCGCGCCCTCGGCGTCATCATGCTCTTCCTCGCGCGCCATGCCCTGGATGCCGGCTATCGCCAGCTTCCCTATAGCCTGCTCGACGCCTCGCTGAGCTACGGTGTACTGGTGCTCTTCGGCTTCTGGTGGGCCTGCTCGCCGCCGGTGTTCTGTCGCCAGTGCGATTGGGTCCTCGCCACGAGCGGTCGCCGCAATTTCTTTGGCGGGCTAAGCATCCTGCTGGCCGTCGCGTGTGTTGCCCAGTCCTTCCGCCTCGCGTGAGCCGCGCTCTGCTCATCGTCGTCTCGGGGCCTGCTGGCAGCGGTAAGACCACGCTCTGCTCTCGGTTGACCGAGGCCCACCCGCAGGCCATCCGCCGCGTGATTACCTGTACGACGCGCGCCCCCCGCGCCGGCGAGACGGATGGCGTCGATTACCACTTCCTGACGCGCTCCAGCTTCGAACAGCAGGTCGCCGCCGGCGTCTTCCTCGAGCATGCTACCGTGCACGGCAATCTTTACGGACCGCGGGCGGCCGACGTCGCCACGCACCTCGGCGCTGGCTTTGATGCCTTGCTGAACGTGGACGTCCAAGGCGCCGCCACGATTCGTGCTAAGGGCGCCGCCGACCCTCGCCTCGCCGCTGCGCTCGTCACGGTCTTCATCCGCGTGAGCGATCACACCGAACTTCGCCGCCGCCTCACGGGCCGCGGTACTGATCCGGTCGACGAGATTGACCGTCGCGTCGCCGCCGCCGAAGAGGAAATCCGCCACGCGGGCTCCTATCAGCATGTGATTGAGAGCGGTAGCCGCGAAGCCGACTTCGCCGCCCTGCAAAGCATCTACCTCGCCGAGAAGGCCCGCCGCCCATGATGGAAAAGAATGACATCGCCTCCGTCCTCGACGAGATCGCCACTTTCATGGAACTGACCGGGGAAAACCCGTTCAAGATCCGTGCCTACTCCGCTGGCGCCCGCATCCTCGAGAATATGACCGAGGACCTGGGTGAACTTATCGATGGTGGGAAGCTCGCCGATATCCCGGGCCTGGGTGAAGCGCTCGTCGATAAGATCACGACGCTTCGTCGCGATGGCGTCTTGCCCTTCCACCAGAAGCTCAAGGCTTCCATCCCTGCGGGCCTGCTGGAAGTCATGCAAATCCCTGGCCTCGGGCCTAAGAAGGTGCGCGCCCTCTGGACGCTGCTCGCGGTCGAAGATCTTGCGAAGTTGAAGGAGGTATGCGAATCCGGCGCGGTCGCCGAGCTCAAGGGCTTCGGCGCTAAGACGCAGGACAAGATTCTCGAAGGCATCAAGAACCGCATCGCCTACGGCAAGCGCCACC
>CALEEU010000011.1 GCA_937875975.1 uncultured Opitutia bacterium
CGTGCGAGAACGCCAGCCTGCTCCGCGTGAACTCGGGCAACGTCGAGATCGCCGCCCTCTTCGCCCCCAAACCGCAGGGTATGAATACCGCCAACGACTGGACGAAGGAAATGGCGACGAAAGGCTTTCCTGACCTGCAGAAGCTTTATACGCTCTACGGTAAGAAGGACTTCGTGACGCTCCAACGTGGCGAACACTTCCCGCACAACTACAACGCCGTCACGCGTATGGGTTTCTACGAGGTACTGAACCGCCACTTCAAACTGGGCCAGCAATCGCCTATCGTCGAAAAGGATTATGTGCCGCTGCCCAAAGAAAAACTCACCGTGTGGGACGATGCCCATCCCGCTCCGAAGTCCGGCGACCCCGACTTCGAACGAGGGCTGCTCAAGTGGCTGAAGTCCGACGCCGAACAGCAGCTCCTCGCGGCCGCCAAGACGCCCGAAGGGCGCGAGCACACTCTCCGCCCAGCCATCGAGGCCCTCATCGGCCGCCCTTACGCTCAAGCCGGTAAGATCTCTTTCCCCGAGGCCAGCACGCAGTGGCGCGACTCACACTTCCGCACCCAAGGCAAGCTACTCAACGCGACTTACGGCGAAGAAGTCGCCATCGACTGGCTGCAACCGATCAACCCGACCGGCGAAGTGGTGATCTGGCTCGATGACGCGGGCAAGGGTTCCGCCCGCCTGCCCGACGGCACCATTCGCCCCGAACTACAAGAACTCATCGATCGCGGCGTCGGCGTGCTCACGGCCGACCTTTTCCTGCAGGACGACAAGAAGCTCAAGCAGACCCGCGTCGTGACCGGCCCCCGAGAAGTCCCGGCCTATACCTACGGCTACAATCATGCGCTGTTCGCCCAGCGCGTGCATGACGTGATGACCATCACGAGCTACTTGCTCACGCCGCGCGACGCTTCCCAGCCGCCCATCAAGAAAGTCTCCCTCGCTGGCTTCGGTAAGATGGGCGCCGTCGCGGCCGCCGCACGTGCCTCCACTGGCGAAGCCATCGCCAAAGCTGCCGTCGATACCGCCGGCTTCCGCTTCGGACAGCTGCTCGATTACCGCGACCCAATGTTCCTGCCCGGCGGCTCGAAGTATCTCGATGTCCCCGGCCTGCTCTGCGTCGCCTCGGCGCAACCGCTCTGGGTCGCTGGCGAGAAAGATGCCACGCTCTTCCCCTCCGCCACGCCTCACCTTGACGGCACCGACTCCAAGACTGCCGCCGCGGCTTGGTTGCTCAAATGATCCATCGACGCACCCTTCTCACCGGCCTCGCCATGGCGCCCTTCGCAGGTCTGCTGGCCGCCGAAAGCAAACCGCGTCTGCGGGTCGCCCAGATCGGCACCTCCCATGCGCATGCGGCCGGCAAGATGGACGCCCTCCGCTCGCTGCCCGACCTCTATGACGTCGTCGGCTTCGCCGAACCGATCGCGGGCCGCCAAGCCACTGCGCAGAAGGCCAAGTCCTTCGCGGGACTGAAATATCTGACCGAAACGGAGATCCTCGCCGACCCGACCATCCGCGTGGTCGTCATCGAAACGACCCTCGAAGACTCCGCCAGAGCCGCCCTCGCCGCGCTCAAGGCCGGTAAGCACATCCACCTCGACAAACCGGGCGCGGAGAAACACGCGGACTTCGTCGCCCTGCGCCGGTACGCCGCCGAAAAAGGGCTCACGGTGCAGATGGGCTACATGCTCCGCTACAACCCAGCCATCCAACTACTCGTCCGCGCCGTCAAGGAAGGCTGGCTCGGCGAAGTGATGGAAATCGACGCCTCGATGGGCAAGCTGCTCGACGAGGCCAACCGCAAGCGCTTCGCCCAGATTCCCGGCGGCGGCATGTACGAACTCGCCTGCCATCTGGTAGACACGGTCGTCACGTTACTCGGTGCGCCCACCTCCGTCCAAGCCTTCGGCAACGCCACCCGGGCACCCCAGGATACCTTCGTCGATAATCAGCTGGCCGTACTCTCCTACCCCAAGGCCACGGTCACGATTCGTTGCAACCATGCCGATCCGTTCGGCGGCCCTCACCGGGCGCTCGCCGTCCGTGGCACCCGCGGCGCGATGGAGATCCGCCCGCTGGAATCCGGCAAAGGCGTCCTGCGTCTCGATGAACCCCGCGACACGGCCAAGGTCTGCCGCCAGGTCGGCGACAAGATGGTCATGTTCGCCGAGCCCCGCTTCAAGAAAGGCGAGAACGCCTTCGCGCTCGATGTCCCCAAGGGACGCTATGACGAAGAGTTCCGCGACCTGCAACGCGTGATCGTGGGCGGCCAAGCCTTCGCGTGGTCGGCCGACCACGACATTGCCGTCCACGCGACGGCGCTCCGCGCCGCCGGACTGACCCCGTAAGACCTTACTTCAGGACCTGAGCGGCGTAGCCTCGCATCAGCTTGGCCTGGGCTTCGTCTAACTTTCCGGTCCACTTCGGCGAAGGCGCCTTCACGTCGTAGATTTTACCGAAGAAGATAAGTGCATTGAGATAGGTGCCGGCGAACTCGGGATGGGAGTTGTCCTTGGTATGCAGGCGAACCGCCTCGGCGGAGGCGTAGTTTAACTCCCAAGCGTCGCCGCAAGGAACGAACGTCGCGCCGTTGTCCTTGGCGACGACGCCATACCACTTACGCAGACGTGCCTGCATCTCCTTGGGATTGGCACCGACATCCGGCCCCTTCTTGCCGGGCATCGTCCAGTAGTCGGGGTGACGTGCCCAGGTCTCATAAAAGAAGATCTTCGCCTTAGGGCTTTTGGCGCGGACGCGCCGGCAGAGCTCCGCCGCACTCTCCTGGAATTCCTTACGGACGGTCTCATCGGTCTCGGCGATGGCAGGTTCTTGGCTCTGCCCCTGGAGAACGACGACATCCCAGCCGCCTTCATCGACGAGCTTCATGCTGCCGGGGATGCCGAGATGCTGCTTCAGCGTCCGGCCGCCGGGCGTAGACGACTTAACGACGGCCGCCGGTCGGCCGCTGCTCTTCACGATCTCCAGGAAGACCTCAGGGAGTTTGTTGACGCCCGTATAGCTGTTACCGATGAAAAGCACGCGCTGCGGATCCTCGGCGAAGGCCGAGAGCACCGTGAGCAGGAAGGCGGCGAGCCATGTCATCGGAGCGAATCTCATGACCGATTCCTCCCATGCCATGGCCTCGCGGGCAAGCCGAACCCTGTTTATCGCAACCCCCAGACCTTCTCCAGCACCGGGACGACCGCCGGGTCCTTGGCTTTCAGCTCCGTGAGGTTGAACGGCTCCATGTCATTACGATCGAAGTAGGCCTCGGTGACCTCGGCGAAATACTCCATCTGATTGGTCATCGCGTAGGCCTTGGTCGGAGTCTCGATATACTTTTCGCCGGTCCAACGCTTGACGGCGTCATAGGTCCCGGCCGCCTTGGCCTGCTGGAAGGCCCCGAGGATATCCTTGTTCTGATAGCCCCCCGGGATCACCTGGTCGTGATAAGCATGGGCGAGCTCATGCAGGACGAGCACGGGCATGCGCCGGATCTCCGGCTCGAAGCGGGCGACGTTCGTGAACTCGATCGCCTTAGCCAAGGCGATCTCCCGCCCGGCCTGCTTCACCCAAGCCAGACCGCCGTGATACTCGGCGGTGGGTCGGCGATCGGGATAAGGTAGCGAGAAATTCAACGGCACCGGGCGAAGCCGCTCGACGGCCTTGGCCGGGATGAGCCGCTCCACCTTCGCGAGCTGTGCATCCAGGATGACGACCGCCTTCTCGACGGCCGCAGCGTCCTTCGCGATCAGGCGCTCGTCGATCCGCAGCGTCCACCCACGTATCTGCCTGACCTGACGGTCGCGTCCGGCCATTTGCACGGCGGCCTTGCCCAGCGCATCACCGACCAGGAAATAGGTCTCGGCATTGCCGAACTCGTGATGGCCGTGGCCAGGATTGGGAGAATCCTCCGGCTTCCGCACGAAGGTGCGCGTGGGCACGAAGATGACGTTGTCCTTGAACTCGGGATAGTTCGCCACGTTGGCCTGCGCCTGACGTAAGGCGGTCCATTCCTTCGGGGCATCGACCCACGGGCCCGTGAGTTCGCCGACGATCACAGGGAGCTTCGGGACGCCGAACTCTTTGCGGACATCCCTGATGAGGTGCGAGAGGTTCTGCTCGTATTCCGGCACGGCGGTCTTCGGATTCACGCCGTCGTTCCAGCCCTGATACCAGACGAAGCCGGCCAGTTCGACCTGCGCGCCATCGTAAGCAGGGAAATCCTTTTTAAGGTTCGCCAAGGCCTCGCGGACTTCGGCGACCATCTTCACGTAATACGGACCGACCTCACCGCCGGCGCTGGGCGGGCGGAAATCGCGATAGAGGCTCTTGCCTCCCCATGAA
>CALEEU010000012.1 GCA_937875975.1 uncultured Opitutia bacterium
CGCAACAAGTCCGAGCTCGCCGCCAACGCCGACGCCATCGCGCAGAACCTCACGCACCTCACGCGAGCGCCGGACGCCGATGGCAACGCCCCCACGCCTGATGACCTCGTGGCCGCCGCCCGCCGCATCTGCGAGCAGCATGATGACACCTTCGGAGGCTTCGGCGCCGCACCGAAGTTCCCCACCCCGCACACCCTGAACCTTTTGCTCGGCCTGCGCGGCGCCGCGGCGGTCGAAGCCGACCGCGCTCTCGCCTCCCGCATCGATGCCGTCCTGACCATCACCCTCGGCTCCATGGCCCGCGGCGGCTTGTTCGACCAGGTCGGCGGCGGCTTCCATCGCTACTGCGTCGACCGCGACTGGACCGTCCCGCACTTCGAGAAAATGCTGTATGACAACGCCCAGCTGCTCGGCACCTACGCCGAAGCCTGGGCCCGCTACCGCGATCCGCTCTACGTCGACGTCTGCATCGAGACCGTGAACTGGATGCTCCGTGAGATGCGCACCGCCAACGGCCTGTTCGCGGCCTCGCTCGATGCCGACACCGATCACCACGAAGGGACTACCTATGTGTGGTCCGCGCCGGAAGTAGCGGCCGCCCTCGGCGACGAAGCCTTCGCCTTCGCCCAGGCCTACGGCCTTTCGGATAAGGGTAATTTCGAGGGGAAGAACATCCCCAAGCTCAAAGGCGACCATGCGGCGCGGCAACGCTTCGCCGCCGCGCGGGCCAAACTCCTCGCCCTCCGCGATCAGCGTCCCCAGCCGTCGCGGGACGACAAGAGTCTCCTGAGTTGGAACGCCCTGCTCGTCGGCAATCTCGCCAAGGCCGGCTGGATCCTCGGGCGCAAGGAATGGGTCGAACTCGCCATTGAGATTGAAGCGAACCTGTGGACACGCTTCGCCGGACGAGACGACCTGCGGCTTCACTCCGTCGCCCACGGCGAAAAGGCCACGCTCGATGGCAACTTGAGCGACTACGCCTGGCTCGTCGAAGCGGAGCTCGCCTTGGCCGCCTACACCCACTGGGTCCGCCCAGGTTTGTCCCATCCTTACGCCGACCGCGCCGAGCGCCTCCTGTTGGCCTCTCAAAGTCTATTCGGTGATCCGCATTCCGTCGGCTCCTTCGTCGTCTCAGCCGACCGTGACGACCTTTCCGTCCGCCAGAAAGACTGGTTCGACAACGCCGTGCCTGCAGGCAACTCCTCGCTCCTCCATGGCTTCGGGCAGATCCAGATGCTTTCCATGGATACCCGCTGGGCGCGTGAGTTCGCCGACCTTTCCACCGCCTACGGAGGCCTCTGCAAGAACGTGCCCAACGGCGTTGCCCACGCCCTAGATGGTATCGCCCGCTTCGCCATCGGCCATGCGACCGTGAAATCGTCCGGTCTATGGGATGAACTGCGAGTTGCCCTCAACGGTGACGAACGGACCGCCCCGCAGACGCGACCGTACCGCCCTGTCTTCCTCGTCTCAGAGCCTGCTACGACCGGCTTTGCCGTCTGCGTAGGCCAGACCTGCCTCGCGCCCGTCCAGACCGCCCAAGAGGCGGCGGCGAGCCTCTGACGGGCAATCCGCTCTTGCCCGCCCCGAGGGGAGCGGGAACATCGTGGCAGGCATGTCAGCCGACCCCCATTACGTCTACGGCCAAGGGCAGAGTTCACGCTCCAGCTACCCTATCCTGCTGGGGATGGTCATCGTCGAGGTCATCGGCTACAAGGAGCGCAAGTATCGCCCAAGCTGGAAGCGGATCGCCCTGCTCTCCCCGATCTTCCTCCTGACGCTGTGGGTAGCCTTGTCGGAAGCGAACTACTTCAAGGAGCGCTACATGAACGGCATCCCGACCACGCGCCGGGCTGACATGTATCTCTATCTGCCGGATACCGTGGTCAACTCCGCCACCAACCTCTTCTACGACAAGGAACAGATCCGCCTCCGGGAGCGCGCGAAGCTCCTCACGGTCAAGGATTCGTATGGCCGCTCGGCGCATCTCTACCGCAAGGGGGAGTATTTCATCAGCGTCGCCAAGGCGGCGCTCGGGCGACAGGACTACGCCGAGTTCGCCAAGTATATCGGCACGGGTGCGCAACTCACCCCGGCCAACCTCGATGCCCAGCGGCTCTGCGCGGATCTCTTCTTCCAGTTCCAAAGACCCGTCGACGCCTATCAGTTGCTCGAGGAGTCCCTCGTGTTCGCCAAGAAGAATCCGGTTTATTTCCGCCAGTACATCACCCGTTGCTTCATGCTCGATCAAGACGCACGACTGATCGCGACCGCGGACAAGTACCTGGGCGACAAGGAAGTCTCGCCCGAAATCCTGGCGGACCTCCAAATCGCGGCGGCCCAGGCCCACTTCCTTCGCGGCAACTTCACCGAGGCTTTGAAGTTCATCAAGGACTACCGCCTCGACCAGACCGCCGATGGCTACCTGCTCAACTGCCAGATCCTCTGGGAGAGCGGCGACCGCAGGGGCGCGCTCGCTGAAATCGACGCCGCCCTCGCGGCCTATCCTGCCGGCATCAGGCTGCTCGAAATGAAGGCCCGCTGGCTCAAGGAAAACGGCGAACTTGCGCGCGCCAAGGATTGCCTCGACCTGCTGACGATCAGCCTGCCGGACAAACCCGGGCCGCTCATCCAGTCGCTCCACCTCCTGCCCGGCGAAGCCAACCTTTCCGCCCGGTCGGCCATCGTGGAAAAAGTCGTCGCCCGCTACGGCAACCAAGAGCAAGCGATGCTCGACCTCGCACGCTTTGGCAACGAGACCGCCGATGTCACCCTCACCGCCCGCTTGGCGAAACTCGCCAAAGACCGCCGCTTCACCAATCGCGTCCGCTTCGACCTCGTCCACGTAGAATGCCTGCTGAACGCCGGCCGCGCGCGGGAGACCATCCTGCTCGTCGATGACCTCTACAAGCAGGCGGAGCGGGACCAGTGGGTCGCCGAGACGCGCATGGCCTTCGAGGCCCTGCGTACCATCGCCTACTTTGCCGACGGCCAGACGGAGATCGGCTCCATCAACCTGCAGAAACTGATGCAGAACCGGAAGGTGCCCCCGCAGGTGCTGATTTCGGCGAGCCGTAAACTCATCATCGCCAAGCGCTTCGACGAGGCCAACGACGTCCTTATCCAAGCCCATCTTCAGAACGAGAGCAGCCAAGCCGTGCTGCAACAAATCGTGCAGCTGAAACTCGACCATCCCCGCATCGCGGCCGACCTCGAGACCTACCTGCGCCGTCTGATGGTAAACCGTCGACCTTCGAAGGAAGTCCTGCAATCCGCGCTGCGGCGCCTCGGCTCCGACGTCTACCTGTTCTCCGGCAACCGGGAGACCTTGCTCCGGGACATCGAAACCCAGCTCAAGTAGCCGCTTCGGGAGGCGAAGCCGGTTGCTCTTCGGGGACCGGGCGATCGGCCACTTCAAAATAGGTCACGGAACCTAGCTTGGTACCGTCCGGCAGCCAGAGCCCTCGGCTGCAACCGCGATTGACGAATTCTTCGGCCTCGGAGGCGTTGAGCACGGCGCCGGCCATCGCCAGCCCTTCGGCCTCCAAGGCAGAAGTCGCGATGGCACGCACCGGACCCGCAAGGGAAATCACCTGGCCTGTGCGAGGGTCGACAAGATTACCGTGCGTGGTGTCCGCCGTCTTGCTGGCCATGGCGAAGCGGCAGAGCTTGATCTCGGAGCTGGCCCCGACGCCGATGCGCCAGCCAGCGGATTCGCCGGGCGGATCGAGGGCGAGGGTGACGCTACCCGAAGCCATCAGCAGGGCCCGGTGGATACCCCAGCTGCTTTCGAGCATGTCAGCCATGCGGTCGAGCGCGTAACCGCGGACGATGGCGCCGAAGTCGACGGCGCAACCGAACTTCACGCAGTGCAGTTCGCAGCCATCGAGGCGGAATTCGCCTTCGCGGTAGGCCGACATCACCTGCGTCCAGGCGAGGTCATCAGGATTTAAAGGCATGTCGCCGCGATTCTTCCAATAGCCGAACAAGGCGCCGGCGGTGGCATCATAGGCCTTATTGGTGTCGGCGCTGATGTCCTTCGAGAAATTCCAGAGGGCCTGAACGTGCTCGGAGGTGGCGATCATCGCGCCTTCGGGCATCTGGTTGATCGAGGCGACGGGACCGCTGTCGTGACGACGGTCGGTCTGGAAATCAAGGTCGTCGAGCAGCTGGAAAAGCGCCTCGGCGGCGTTGCGGGCGTAGACGCCGTCCTCGGCGGCGATGCGGACCCAGAAACGGGAGCCGAAGGCCTCGTGCGAGAAGTTGTGGATGATAGGGGTGTCTTCCATGGCTTATTTATTGATAAAAACGCTTTCGTAGTCTTTGGCAACCAGCACCCAATAGCGATCGCCGCC
>CALEEU010000013.1 GCA_937875975.1 uncultured Opitutia bacterium
ACTTCCAGAGCGTCCGCGACATCGAACTACGACTCTCCAAGGACGAACAGTGGCTAGACCGCCCCAAGGCCAAGGCGCCCTTCCCTCCGCCCAAGCCGGGCCTCGCCGGCAAAGACGAGATCAAGGTGATGTACGACCTGATCGTAGCGGCGCTCCAGACCGACAGCACCCGTGTGCTGACGTATCGCCAGCCAGTCAGCTCGCTCCTGGCCAGCTTGAGCGTGAAGGTGGCCTCGCACGATATGAGCCACTACGCCCCCGGAGAACGCATGGAAGCCTCCCAGAAGCGCGACCTCGAGCAAAGCAGGCTCCTCGCCGGGCTCTTCGCTAAACTCAAAGCGACCAAGGAAGCGGACGGCTCCAGCCTCTTCGACCACACCACAATCGCCTACGGTAGCAACATCCGCACGATTCACTACCTCGATAACTGCCCCACACTGATCGCCGGGGGCGGCGCCGGCATCCGCCTAGGCCAGCACCTCGCCCTCCAAGGCAAGAGCACCCCGCTCTGCAACCTCTGGCTTACCCTGCTGCAAGGCAACGGCGTCAAAGTCGACAGCCACGGCGACAGCAACGGCACAATCAAAGAGCTCATCGCCTGAACCCTTAACCTATGAAGACACTACACCTCCTCCTGCTCACCCTCACCCTTCCCGTCTTCGCCCAGGACGGCTTCACGCCGCTCTTCAACGGCAAGGACCTCTCGGGCTGGGACGGCGAACCTGGCCTCTGGAAGGTCGAAGACGGGGTGATCGTCGGCACGAGCGAAGTCGGCAAGCCGAAGACGAACTCGTTCCTGATCTGGAACGGCAAGGCGAAGGACTTCGAGGTCCGTGCGACGGTGAAGGTCGTCGGTGATAATAACTCCGGCGTGCAGTATCGCAGCCGCCGTCTGCCTGAAGTGACGCCTTGGACGATCCTCGGCTACCAGTGCGACGTCCACCCGACCGACGTCCATACGGCGATGACCTACGAAGAACGCGGCCGCGGCATCTTCGGCTACAACGGCGTCGACGTGGTGATGGACCCGACCGGCCAGCGCTGGCAGGTCGGCGAACGCCCGCGCGTGCAGGCCGACATCTCCCAGTATAACGAGTTCACGGTCATCGCCCGCGGCAACCGCCTCGAGCACAAGGTCAACGGCCAGACGACCTCGGTCTTCATCGACCACGACGAGAAGGGCCGCGCCCTCGAAGGCCTCATCGCCATCCAGCTCCACGCCGGCAACCCCCATAAGACTTATGTGAAGCAGGTCCTACTCAAGGTCCTCGAAGACGGCGCCATCCTGCCCTTCGACCAAGCCACCCTCCCTGCCGGCGCCAAGAAGATCGATAAGCCCAAGGTCGTCAGCGCCCAGGGCAAGAACCCGCCCAAGAAGAAGGCCCCGGCCAAGAAGTAAGCTCCATGCGCGCTTTCTTTCTTCTGCTCTCGGCTTGCTTCGCCGCGCAGCTCTCGGCGGCCCGGCCGAACATCCTGCACATCCACGCCGACGACCACCGGGCCGACGGCCTGGGTGCGCTCGGCGCGCCGGGACTCCTCACTCCGCACCTCGATGCCCTTGTCGCCCGAGGCATGACGTTCACCCGTGCCTACACGCAAGGTTCGATGATTGGCGCGGTCTGCACCCCGAGCCGCACGATGATGCTGACCGGACACTCCTGGCTGCGCATCCCGGGAGCGAAGGCGGCCCGGCCTGAGGCCGACAACCCCGCCACCTTCCTGCCCAGCGTACTGGCGGAAGCAGGCTATCGCACCTGGCACATGGGCAAAGGGGGCAACGCGTTCACCGAGGGACTTCGCGCCTTCCAGACGAGCATCGTCGACGACGCCAAGACGACGGACGCCCCCGCCACCGATCGCGCCCACGCGAGCGCGCGCCTAGCCGACCGCACGATCGGCTTCCTGAAGGAGCATGCCGCCCGCAAGGACGCCGCGCCTTTCTACGCCTATCTCGCCCCGCCCGTCCCGCACGACCCGCGCTCGGCCGAACCCCGCTTCCACGCGATGTATGACCCCGCGCGCATCGCGTTGTCCCCAGCGTTCATGCCGCAGCACCCTTGGAACAACGGAGAGATGACCGTCCGCGACGAACGCCTCGCTCCGTGGCCACGCACGGAAAAAGACACCCGGCAACAGACCGCGGATTACTACGCCTGCGTGACCGGACTGGACCACCACGTCGGCCGGATCTTCGCCGCGCTCAAGGAGACCGGCCAGTGGGAGAACACCATCATCGTCTTCTCCGGCGACAACGGCCTTTCGCTCGGCGAGCACGGGCTCTTCGGCAAACAGAACCTCTATGAGTTCGGCGGCATGCACGTGCCGCTGGTCATCGCCGGACCCGGCATCCCTCACGGACGCACCGCCGCGTTCACCTACCTCATGGACCTCTTCCCGACTTTCGTCTCGCTGGCCGGCGCCAAGTCGCCCGACGGCGTCGATGGCCTCGACCTGACGCCGGTGCTCCGCGGCGAAAAACCGTCGGTCCGCGATGGGGCTTATCTGGCCTACCGTGACTGCATGCGCTCCTTCAGCGACGGACGCTGGAAACTCATCCGCTATCCGCTCGTCGACCGCACCCAGCTCTTCGACCTGGAGAAGGACCCGCGCGAACTGACCAACCTTGCCGACCAACCGGCCCACGCCGAAACCTTACGTCGCCTCCAAGCGCGGCTCGGCGCGGAAATGAAAGCCTACGACGACGCCTTCCCACTCAGCGTGGCCAAACCCGCTTCGGCGGAGTGGACGCCCCCGAGCAAGGAGCAACTCGCCGCCGAAGACGCCAAAGCCAAGGCCGGTCGGAAGAAGAAGACCGTTAACCCGGCCAAGAAGTAAGCGTCGAACTCTCCGGCCATAATGGGGTCAGACCCTATTAATGGGGTCTGACCCCATTTCCGTCTTTGCCCTCCTCCTCCCTTAGCCCGTAATTTGCCCTCACTCCCATGCGTCCCCTGCTCGCCCTGCTCTTCGCCACGTTGACGGCTCTCGCCGCCCCGCAGCGACCCAACGTCGTCCTGATCCTGGCCGATGACCTCGGCTACTCCGACCTCGGCTGCTACGGCAGCGAAATCGCGACCCCGAACCTCGACGGGCTCGCGAAGAACGGCGTCCGCTTCACGCAGTTCTACAACACCGCCCGCTGCTGGCCCTCTCGCGCGGCCCTGCTCTCGGGCTACTACGCCCAGCAGGTCCACCGCGACGGCCTCCCGGGCATCGGCGGCGGCGGCCAAGGCGTCCGTCAGTCCTGGGCCCGCCTGCTCCCGGACTTCCTCAAGCCCGCCGGCTATCGCAGCTACCACAGTGGCAAGTGGCACATCGATGGCCCCGTCCTCGCCAGCGGCTTCGACCGCTCGCTCGACATGCGCAACCAAGGCAACTTCTTCAGCGCCAAGGGCAACTCGATCGATGACGTCGCGGTGAAGGTCCCGGCCGATGAGAAGGGATATTACGCGACCATCGCGACGGCTGACCACGCCATCGACTGCCTCAAGGACCATGCGGCGAACCATGCCGACAAGCCCTTCTTCCATTACGTGCCGTTCATCGCCCCGCACTTCCCTCTCCACGCCCTGCCCGAAGACATCGCCAAGTATCGCGACAAGTACCTCGCCGGCTGGGAAGCCCTGCGTGCTTCCCGTCACGCCCGTCAGAAAGAACTCGGCCTGACCAACACCACCCTCTCCGCGGTCGAACCTGAAGTCGGCCCGCCCTACGCCTTCCCGGTCGCAATGGAGAAGCTTGGGCCGAACGAAGTGAACCGTCCGCTGCCCTGGGATTCCCTCACCGCCGAGCAGCGTCGCTTCCAGGCCACGAAGATGGCTATCCACGCCGCCATGGTCGACCGCATGGACGCGGAGATCGGTCGGATCATCGCCCAGCTCAAGGCCATGGGCGCCTACGAGAACACCCTCATCCTCTTCGCCTCAGACAACGGCGCCAGCGCCGAGATCATGGTCCGCGACGGCGGCCACGACCAGCAAGCAGCCATGGGCAGCGCCGCCACCTACCTCTGCCTCGGGCCCGGTTTCTCCAACGCCGCCAACACCCCGCACCGCCGTCATAAGACCTGGGTGCACGAAGGCGGCATCAGCACGCCCCTCATCGCCCACTGGCCGGCCGGCATCTCCGCCAAGGGCGAGCTCCGTCGCACACCGGCCCACGTCATCGACGTCGTCCCGACCGTCCTCGAACTCGCCGGCGTGACCAAGCCCACCGACTGGAAAGGCCAGGCCATCCCTGCCGCCCCGGGCAAGAGCCTCGTGGCCGCACTCAAGTCCGATGTCACCGTCGCCCGCCCGAGCCTCTGGTGGCTGCACGAAGAGAACAAGGCGATCCGCGTCGGAGACTTCAAACTCGTCGCCGCCAAGGGCGACGCCTGGGCGCTCTACGACCTGAGCACCGATCGCGCCGAGCAGTTCGACCTCTCCGCCAAGATGCCCGAGAAGGCCAAGGAACTCGCCGACCTCTGGCAGAAGCAGACCGACGAGCATGTCGCCCTCGCCAAGCTGACCCTCGCCGAACAGCCGAAAGGCAAGGCCGGCAAAGGCGCCGCGAAGAAGAAGGCGAAATAATTCCGAGACAGAGTTGACCGGTTGATCCGTTGATCCGTTGGCCAGATGTAATAATCCCACCCCTACCCCCACCCCTACCCCTATTTCATAATCATGCGCTCCCTCCTCGCCCTCCTGCTGTTAGCCCCGCTGGTGGCGCTCACC
>CALEEU010000014.1 GCA_937875975.1 uncultured Opitutia bacterium
CTTCGTTAGGGAGAGGGGCGGAGCCCTTCTCACGCTGGTCGGTAGGCGAAAGCCTATTCCAGACGGAGAGCCCGGCTGAACGGCGGGGCTTTCGGGAATCTCTCCCAAGTCGGCCATCATCAACCCAAAACTAACCACCACCATGTCCGTCAATAAGTCTGAAGTCATCAAGAAGCACCAGCAGGATGCCAAGGATACCGGCTCCCCTGAAGTCCAGGTCGCTCTCATCTCCGCCCGCGTCACCCACCTGACCGAGCACCTGCGCACCCACCGCAAGGATTTCCACTCCCGCCGCGGTCTGATCATGCTGACGAATCGTCGTCGCAAGCTCCTCGCGTACCTGAAGTCGTCTGACCTGGATCGCTATAACGCGCTCCTGGCCAAGCTCAACCTTCGCAAGTGAACGGCGCCTCCGGGCGCTTCTGTTCACCGAGCGTCCCAGCCTAGGCTGGGACGTCCGCTTTTCACCCACCACAACAAAAACCCGTCGAGCAATTCCGCCCGACACAACGCACCAAGCAAACACACACATGAAACAAAAACACTCCGTGACCATCGAAGAACTCGGTATCACGATCAACACGGGCTCCATCGCCCGCCTCGCCAATGGCGCGGTCACCATCAGCAAGGGCGAGACCACGCTCTTCGTGTCGGCTACCGCCGCCGAAGACCTGCGCTCCCCCGACCAGGACTTCTTCCCCCTGACTGTCGACTACCGCGAGAAGTTCGCGGCAGCTGGCCGTTTCCCGGGCGGTTACTTCCGTCGCGAAGGTAAGCCTTCCGATAAGGAAATCCTGACCTCGCGCCTCTGCGACCGTCCCCTCCGCCCGCTCTTCCCCGAAGGCTTCCTCAACGAAGTCCAGGTGATCGGCCTCCTCCTCTCGGCTGACCAGATCAACGACTCCGACGTGCTCATGGTGAACGGCGCTTCCGCCGCTCTCCTTTGCTCCGACATTCCTTGGAACGGACCGATCGCCGGTATCCGCCTCGGTCGCGTCGCCGGCCAGTTCGTCGTCAACCCGACCCACGAACAACAGTATGAGTCCGACCTGGACCTCATCTACGTCGGCAACGAGAGCGACATGATGATGATCGAAGGTTCGGCTGACCAGCTGCCTGAAGCCGATTTCATCGCCGCCCTCGAATACGCCCAGAAGGCCATCCAGCCGATCATCGCCGCCCAGCGCAAGCTCGCCGCGATGTACTCCAAGACCAAGCGCGTCTTCCCGCTCGTGGTCTGCGAACCGAAGGCCCTCGCCATCTGCGAACGCGTGGCCGCCGAAGGCGACCAGCTCAAGAAGGCAATCTTCCTCGCTTCCAAGAAGGAACGTGGCGACGCCGTGAAGGCCGTGGTCGAGAAGTCCAAGGCCGCCTGTAAGGCTGAACTCGGCGACGTCTTCGACTCCCGCCAGATCAAGATGGCCTTCGAGAAGCTCCAGGAGAAGGTCTACCGCAACGCGATCATCCAGAGCGGCGAACGCGCCGACGGCCGCAAGCCGCTGGATCTCCGCGCCATCTCCTGCGAAGTCGACGTGCTTCCTCGCGTCCATGGTTCCTCGCTCTTCCAGCGCGGCGAAACCCAGGGTCTCGTCCTCGCGACCCTCGGTACCTCCAAGGATGCCCAGGAAGTCGACGCCATCACCGGCGGACCGAGCAAGCGCTCGTTCCTCCTGCACTACAACTTCCCGCCCTTCTCCGTGGGTGAGACCGGCCGTTTCGGCATGACCTCCCGCCGCGAAACCGGCCACGGTAACCTCGCCGAGCGCTCGCTGCTCTCCGTGCTGCCTTCCGAGCAGGACTTCCCCTATTCCATCCGTCTCGTCTCCGAGATCATGGAATCCAACGGCTCCACCTCGATGGCTTCCGTCTGTGGCGGCACCCTCGCTCTCCTCGACGCCGGCGTGCCCATCAAGGCCCCGGTCGCCGGCATCTCCTGCGGTCTCGTGACCGAAGACGCCGCCGGTAAGATCGTGAAGCACCGCGTGCTCACCGACATCATCGGCGCCGAAGACCACTACGGCGACATGGACTTCAAGATCTGCGGCACCCGCGAAGGCATCACCGCCTTCCAGCTGGACCTCAAGATCCACGGTCTCCCGATGAGCATCGCCAAGGAAGCCATCGCCCAGAACAAGGTCTCCCGCGACGCGATCCTGGACATCATGGCCAAGACCATGCCGGCCACCCGCGCCGAGCTGAAGCCCTGCGCCCCTCGCACCCACCGCATCAAGATCCCGTCCGATAAGATCGGCGCGCTCATCGGCCCGGGCGGCAAGAACATCAAGCGCATCACGGAGTACACCGGTTGCCAGCTCGACATCGACCAGGACGACTCCGGTTGGGTCACGATCTTCGCGACCGACGGCGAGTCCCTCGCCCGCGCGGTCAACGAGGTCAACCTCCTCTCGGCCCAGATCGAGATCAACAAGACGTACAAGGGCATCATCCGCTCGGTGAAGGAGTTCGGCGCTTTCGTCGAATGCCTCCCCGGACAGGAAGGCCTCGTGCACGTCTCCGAACTCGCCGACCACCGCGTCGAGCGCGTCGAGGACATCTGCAAGCTCGGCGACGAGATCATCGTCAAGTGCGTCGGCATCGACGACAAGGGCCGCGTGCGCCTCTCGCGCCGCGCCGCCATCGCCGAGAAGGAAGGTCGCGAATACGCTCCCGCCCCGAAGCCGATGGACCGCCCCCGTGGCGACCGTCCGGACCGTCGCTAAGCCCCGGTTCAACGAACAGACAAGGCCTCGGCTCACCCCGGGGTCTTTTTTGTGCCCGCTTACTTGGCGGGCTGCTCCGCCGTCGTGACGCGCGTGAACCAAGCCCGCGCGGCTTCGGTCGCGGGTCCGTCGCGCAGAGGCCAGCGGTCGTTGTGCGGATGCTTCACGAAGTCGTTGGGGAACCCGCCGAAGAGCGCGGCCATGTCGACGTTGAGGAATTCCGCGTTCGTCGGCGCGACGGCAGTGATGAACTTCTTCGTCTCCGTGCCTGCCGGCAGGAGTGCCGGCATGCCCGTCGCGCTCCTCCCCGCCTGGGTGACGAGCAGCGGCCGCCCGCCGAGCCGGCGCAGGCGGATGGTCGCTTCTTCGCGGTAACGGGCCAGGGGTGAACCCCAGGCGTGGCCTTTCCATTCCAGCATGCCGTCGAAGTGATCGTGGGCCCAGAGGCCGCACCAGAGCCGGGCGACCTCGTCGTCGTGCAGGCCGAGGAACGAGACGCCGATGGCGCCGCGAGAGAAACCGCAGAGCACGACCTTCTTGGGGTCGCCGCCGAACTCCGCGCAGATCCGCGGGAGGTTCGCCTTCGCGTAACCGACCGTGGCGTCGATGTCGCCCCACCATGTCCGCTCGTTCTTGGTGCGATCCTTGGCGACGTAGGGCAACACGACCCAGATGGCCCGACCGCGCGCCAGGCCGTAGCCGAGGGCGGCGCCTTCGACTTCGCCGGTCGAACCGGAGGCGGGGAAATAGTTGCCGGTATACTCGGCGATCACCGGCCAGCGCTTGCCCTTGGCCTGCCAGTCCGGCGTCCAGTCATCAGGCAACGCGATCAGGTGATGGACCTTCGTGCCGGCGTATTCGGGCGCCGTGACGGCCGCGCGCTTGCCCGGCTGGGGTCCTTGGTCGGTCAGCGGTGGCAAGGTCAGGTCCGCCGCCGCGAGCGCGTTCGCCAAGGTCAAGCAGAGCAGGGCGAGGCGCATCGATGAGGTCAGTTGCCCTTGCCGTCGACGACCTGCGTGCGCGTCCAGAGGTCGTGCCAGGCTCGCTTGTCGCGACGGAAGAGCGGCACATGGAAGTTCACGATGCCGAGCAGCATGAAAAGGGGATTCGGTAGCGTGAAGAACGCGGCCTTCCAGGCGGAACGCAGGAGCGAGGGGAGGAAGCCGGGAGGTTCGGCGTCGGGCAGGCTGATCGTGCGCAGGTTGAAGATGCGTTTTCCGATCGTGCGCCCGGCGAGCAGCCATTCCTGTAGGGCGAGCGCGAGGAGCATGGTCACGAAGCTCACGTTGCCTTGGAAGGAATACCAGGTGAGGAAGGCATCGGCGTCCGGGCTCTTTTCGTCGACAAATTTGCTGGTCATCGCCTTCAGGCCATCGAAGTCGCGCTGGTTACCCGAGGTGAGGGCCTTGATGTATTGTTCCGTGTAACGTTGCGTCCACGCGTCGGCCTTCTGGCGGGCGGCGAGTTCGTCGGGCCCGGCGAGGATTCCTGCGAGAGCCCAGCCGAGGAACATCAGGGGAAGAATGTCCGCCAGGCAGGCTAAGCTGCGCCACCAGAATCCTGCGGGGGGTGGCGGGATGGGGGGAGGGTTAGCCACGGGCTTGGGCACGCTCGCAGGCGTCGAGCGTGTTCTTCATGAGCATGGCGACGGTCATCGGGCCCACGCCGCCGGGGACGGGCGTGATGGCTTCGCAGAGAGGGGACACGGCGTCGAAGTCCACGTCGCCGACGATACGGTAGCCGGTCTTCTTGGTGGCGTCCGGCACGCGGTTGATGCCGACGTCGATGACGACGGCGCCGGGCTTGACCATGTCGGCGGTGATGAAGCGGGGCTTGCCGATCGCGGCGACGATGATGTCGGCCTGACGCACGATGCCGGGGAGGTCCTTGGTGCGGGAGTGGGCGACGGTGACGGTGCAGTCGCAGCCCTTGGCGAGGAGCAGGGCGGCGGCGGGCTTGCCGACGATGAGCGAGCGGCCGACGACCACGGCGTGCTT
>CALEEU010000015.1 GCA_937875975.1 uncultured Opitutia bacterium
CACGCCGTCAAGAAATACGGCTGCCGCGTCACCTCGCTCACCATTTCCAAAGCCCAGCACGACCTCGCCGTCGAGCGCATCCAGGCTGCCGGGCTGTCGGATCGCATCACCGTGAAGCTCGAGGATTTCCGCGACCACCAAGGCGTCTACGACAAGTGCGTCTCTATCGAGATGATGGAAGCCCTCGGCCATAAGTATCTGCCCGCCTTCTGCGCCTCGATCGGCCGCCTGCTCAAGCCGGACGGCATCGCCGCCTTCCAATACATCACCTGCCCCGATAGCCGCTATGCGCAGTTCCGCGATGGCGTGGACTTCATCCAGAAGCATATCTTCCCGGGCTCGCTCCTGCTCTCGATCAATCGCGTCGGCGACCTCATGACCAGCGAGAGCGGCTTCCAGCTGGATCGCGTCGAGGAATTCGGCCGCGACTACGCGCGTACGCTCGATGCTTGGTGCGTCGCCTTCGAAGCGAACCTGGACAAGGTGCGCGGCATGGGCTTCGACGAGCGCTTCATCCGCAAGTGGCGCCTCTATTTCCGCTACTGCCAGGCCGCCTTCGAGCATCGTAACATCGGCGTCGTCCAAGCCGTGTACGTCCGCCCGAACCGAAAAGGGTAAGAACTGGTAGGGGCGCGACTGCGTCGCGTCCGTTCGCAGAGGCATGTACGACGTGTCGGGCAAGTTGACCGACCCTATATCGTTCGTCCGCCCACGGACGCCACGCAGTGGCGCCCCTACCTCAATGCCGCTGATCAGTAGGCCTTCGCCATCACCACGCGGCGGGGGCTGGGCTCGCCGGTGACGACGCACTTGCCCGGCTCGTCCTTGGCGTCGAGCGGGATGCAACGGATGGTGACCTTGAGCTCTTCCTTGAGGCGCTTCTCGACGGCCTTGGAACCGTTCCAGTGGCACATCGCGAAGCCGCCATGGATTTCCGGACGCTCAGGGGTCTTGGCGGTGAAGTAGGCTTTCAGTTCTTCGAAGGTATCGATCTCGCGGGTGTTGGCGGCGCGGTAGGCCTTGGCACGGGCGAGGAGGTTATCCTGGATGGACTGGAGACGCTCGACGACCGTGGCGACGAATTCGGCGCGCGGGATGCCGGCCTTCTCGCCGGTGTCGCGACGGGCGACGAAGACGGCGTTGGCCGCGAAGTCGCGCGGGCCGACCTCGACGCGCAGCGGGACGCCCTTCTTGATCCAACCCCAGGCCTTGTCGCCGCCGCGGATGTCGCGGTTATCGACCGTCACGACGACCTTGCGGTCGTGGAAGCGCTGGGCGGAGAGTTCCTTCTGGAGCGACTGGCAATAGGCGAGGATGTCGGCCTTGGTGGCGTCGTCCTTATAGATCGGGCAGATCACCACGTGCTGAGGGGCGAGGCGGGGCGGAGCCACGAAGCCGTCGTCGTCGGAGTGCGTCATGATCATACCACCGATGAGGCGGGTGGAGACGCCCCAGGAGGTCGTGTGCGCGAACTGCTGGGTGCCCTTCTCGTCCTGGAACTGGATGTTGCAGGACTTGGAGAAATTCTGGCCGAGGTAGTGCGAGGTACCGGCCTGGAGGGCCTTGCGGTCCTGCATCATCGATTCGATGCAGAGCGTGTCGACGGCGCCCGGGAAGCGTTCGCCTTCGGTCTTGCGACCCTTGATGACCGGCATCGCCATGTGGTTCTCGGCAAAGTCGGCGTACACCTCGAGCATCTTGTTGGTCTCTTCGACGGCTTCAGCCTCGGTCGCATGGACCGTGTGGCCTTCCTGCCAGAGGAACTCAGCGGTGCGGAGGAAGAGGCGCGTGCGCATCTCCCAGCGGACGACGTTGGCCCACTGGTTGATCAGGATCGGGAGATCGCGGTAGGACTGGACCCACTTGGAGTAGGTTTCGCCGATGATGGTCTCGGAAGTCGGGCGGACGATGAGCGGCTCCTCGAGCTCGCCAGCGGGGACCAGCTTGCCGTCCGGACCGGCTTCGAGGCGCGAGTGGGTGACGACGGCGCATTCCTTGGCGAAGCCATCGACGTGCGCGGCTTCCTTCTGGATGTAGCTGACCGGGATGAAGAGCGGGAAGTAGGCGTTCACGTGGCCGGTCTCCTTGAACTTCTCGTCGAGGTCGCGGTGGATATTCTCCCAGAGAGCGTAACCCCACGGCTTGATCACCATGCAACCGCGGACCGGGCTGTTCTCGGCCAGGTCGGCGTGCTTGATCACCTGGAGGTACCATTCCGGATAGTCATCCTGGCGGGTCGGGGTGATGGCGGTCTTCGGTTTGGCGGCGGGCTGCTGGGACATAAGGTCAGTAAAGGGGAAAGGGACGCAGAAGGGCAAGACGGGAGGACGACATCCGAGGACACGAGGTCTAGAGGACCGGAGGTCACGAGGACCAGAGGGCACGAGAGAAGGCCGGAGACATCGTCAGAGTGTTCTCACCTCGTGTCCTCAGGCCCTCCGGCCCTCTTGTCCTCGATGGTTATTCTTTCCTAGCTTTCCAGAATCGAGGCCGCCCGCTCATGTCAGGCAGGCCAGCGGACTCGGCGTAACCGAGCTGGGCGGATAGCTCCGCTAAAGCGGCATGCTGATCGATGCCGGTCTCACAGATCACCCAACCGCCGGTGCGCAGGAACTTCGGGGCGTCGGTCAGGATACGGCGCAGGTCGGCGAGGCCTTCCTCGGGCGCGATGAGCGCGGACTTCGGATCGAACTCGCGGACTTCCGGATCCGCCTCGGCGACTTCGGCTTCGGTGAGATAAGGTGGGTTCGAGACAATCAGGTCGTAGGCATCGGTGACGGCGGCGTACCAATCCGACTCCGCGAAGTTGACGCGCTCCGTCAGGTTGCACTGCGCGGCGTTCTCGCGGGCCAGCGCGAGGGCATCGGCCGAATGATCGACCGCGTCGACCTTCCACAGCGGGCGCTCGGAGGCGAGGGCCAGCGCGATGGCGCCGGAGCCCGTACCGAGGTCGAGCACGCGGATGGGTTGGTCTTCCGGAAACAGGGCCAAGACGAGGTCGATGAGCTCTTCGGTCTCCGGACGCGGGATCAGCGCGCGCTTATCGGATTTCAGGACGAGGTCACGGAACTCCACCTTGCCGATGATATGCTGGAGAGGCTCGCGATTACCGCGGCGGACCGTGAGGTCGCGCAGACGCTTCACTTCCTCGTCGTTGAGCAGGCGTTCGAACTGAAGGTACAGGTCGAGGCGTTTCAGCCCGAGGCCCGCGGCGAAGAGGTGTTCGGCTTCCACGCGGGGTTTTTCCAGGCCTTTGCGGGCGAGGAATTCGGCGGCCTTCTTCAGCGTATCGAGCAGGTTCTGCATCAGCGGGCGGCGGCGCGGGTCAGGCGATCGTTATAGGCGGCACCGATGCCGGCGGACGGGGCAAGTTCAGCGTGGATCGTCTCGTAGCCACGTCCGTCGAGCTGGCGGAGCAGGTCGAAGAGATTGCGCGCGGCTTCTTCGGTCGAGCCGCTTTCAGAAAGCAGGAAGACATCGGCGTTGCCAGGCGGCGACGCGCGCCGACCGATGAAGAGTACCGCCGAGCGCAGGTTCGCGATGACCGGCAGAGTGCCGTGCGGAAAAAGGGCGACGCGAGTAGCGGGGCTATAATGACGCTCCAACATGCCCGGTGCGTCCTGGGCGGCCTGCTGGCTCGCGGCGCGCGTGACCACTTCCACTTCGCCGAGTAGTTCGCGCAATGCCTCTAGCGGAATGGGGCCCGGACGAAGCAGACGGGCGCGGCCGGGGACGGAGAGATCGAGGATCGTGGATTCGACGCCGTGGGCGCAGGCGCCGCCGTCGACGATCCATGGGCAGCGTTCGCCGAGCGAGTCGCGCACGTGGGCGGCCTTGGTAGGGCTGACATAGCCGAAAGGATTGGCGCTCGGCGCGGCGAGCGGGCGGCCCGAGAGACGGAGCACCTCACGAAAGAGCGGGTGCGCAGGAATGCGAACGGCCACGGTATCCTTGCCGGCCGTGACGAGATCGGGCACGACGGACTTACGACGCAGCACCACCGTCAACGGACCTGGCCAGAGATGGGCGAGCTTCGCGAGACGCGGATCCGACTCGGCCACTTCGCCGAGCGCAGCTTGGTCGAGCACGTGGACGATGAGCGGATCGAGGAGCGGGCGGCCCTTGATCGCGAAGACCTGGGCGAGCGCGGCGGGATTGGTCGCATCAGCGGCGAGACCATAGACCGTCTCAGTCGGGAGGGCCACGCAGGCGCCCTGACGCAGGAGCTCGGCCGCACGTGCGAGGTCGGCGGGAGCGGAGGTCAGGAAACTGGAGGCGGACGGAGACAAGGGAGACGGGACTTTACGGGACGAGGCGGCAGGAGTCCCGTCCGATTTACCTCGGGGTGACGGCGGGGGCAACCTCCCAGACCGACAACAAAAAGGCCGCCTGAAAAGGCGGCCCGGAAAAGTCGTCGCGAGGACGATTACTTCATCGTGATCATATTGCGGGCGCGCTTGACGGCCTTGGCAATATGACGCTGCTGGCGGGCGGTGAGGCCGGTCAGTTTGCGGGGCAGGATCTTGCCCGTCTCGGTGACGTAGCGCGTCAGGGCCTCGGGTTCGGTGAAATCGAAGTCGAGGGGGTTGCGGGAGCGCTTGAGCTTACCTTCGGTGGTCATGGGAGGTTTGGAAGTAAGAGGAGCAGGGCCGAGGGCAAGGAGAAATGGGGGGGGCGCGGGGCGCCAGGGGCAGGGGTAGGGGTTGGGGTTGGGGTAG
>CALEEU010000016.1 GCA_937875975.1 uncultured Opitutia bacterium
GCCCTGCCCTTTAATCCAGCCGATCACCATAACCGCGAACGCTGGGCGCACATCTATGACGTCATCGCGAAAGGCGAGATGCCCCCGAAGAAGAAAGCCCTCGACCCCGCCGAACGCCAGAAGCTTGCCCGTGAAATCTCCGGCCCGTTGCTCGCCGCGGACGAAGCCGACATCAAGGATAATGGTCGCGGTCCACGTCGCCGGCTCAACCGCGATGAATACGAGCAAAACCTGCGTGAGCTCTTACACCTGCCTGATCTCGATATCCGAGACATGCTCCCGGCCGATCGCGAAGGCCATCATTTCAACAAGACTTCCGCGACTCTGGACATGTCGCGGGTCCAGTTGACGGCCTATCTCGAAGCCGCCGAAGCTGCCTTGCGTCAGGCCATGAACGATGGCGTGCAGCCTACGAAACCCAAGATGCTCCGTATTGTCGGCACGTCACTCTTTCCCGCAAACGATACCTTCGGAAATAAGGAAGCGATGTTCTTCGCCCGTGGTAGCCGATCGCTGGACGCCGAAGAACTCAAGGCCAAGGATACCGCAAAAGATACCACCATCGAGCTCGCGCTCTTCCGTTCCCCGCATTGGCCTTACTACGGCTATCCGAAAGGATTCGTGGCGACGAAGCCGGGGAATTACCGCGTCCGCTTCTCGGCCCGCTCCGTCCTGCAACAGAAGGGCTACATCCTCACCCCAGCCAGCGACCCCGTCCCGATGACGTTCCGCGCCCGCAAGCCCTCCGGCCCGGATGTCTCCGGCGACGTGCGGGCCACTGGCGGCATCATGGATATCCAGCCGACACCGGCGACCTACGAGACGACCATTCGACTGCTCGCAACCGAGACTTTCGAATACAGCCTACTCGGCCTGCCCGTTCCCTTGGCGCGCAACGTCCAAGGGGGCGCACCGAGCTACCGCTATCCGCCCCTCCCACCCGGGGGCCAGCCTGGCGTCGCTTTCCAGTGGATGGAGATCGAGGGACCCATCCCACCCGCCTCGCCGGCTGCCGCCTATCGCGTCCTCTTCCCTGAACATATCCCGGCCACCGACGCCAAGGCCTTGCTCCGCCATTTCTTAAGCCAAGCCGCGCGCGAACCAGTCGAAGAGGAGACCTTCCACCAATATGAACGGCTGATTCAAGCCCGCCTCGACCGGAAAGAGCCGCTCAACGATGCCCTGCTGGCTGCCTACAAAGCCTTCCTGTGCTCCGGGCATTTCCTCTACCTCCGCGAACCCACGCGGGCCGACGATCACTTCGCCGTCGCCGATCGACTCTCGCACTTCCTCACCAACAGCCGCCCCGATACTCGACTCCGCAGCTTGGCCCAAGAAGGGAAACTCGGCGATGGCCAGACTCTGCGCAAGGAAACCGAACGCCTACTAGAAGACGCCCACTTCGATCGCTTCATCCGCCCGTTCACCGATTACTGGCTGAACCTGCGCCATGTGCGCCGGGATGAGCCCGACATCCGCCTCTACCC
>CALEEU010000017.1 GCA_937875975.1 uncultured Opitutia bacterium
CAGGCATCAATCGCGAGCGGATGCGCGCCGAAATACTGGCGCTGGAGCTGCAGACGCGCCTTCTCGACGATATCGTCTTCGGCTTCACGGCAGGCAGTGATGACCGCGGCACGCTCTAAGGCGAAAGTTTCGGGCAGGATCTTCGGACCGAGGATACCATCCGCAATCAGTTCAGAGATTTTCTCGAAGTCCGAGCTAAGGGCCTCACCCCAGAGGCCGCACGAGACCTGCGAACCATGGTCGGCGAAGGTCGCGCCGATGCTGTCGACGAGATGCGCCACCTCTTCCTTGGTCCGGCACACGTTATCGCGGGCGAACATGGTGCCGAGCAGGCCGGTGGTGCCACGTTTTTCGGGTTCTTCGTAAGCAAGGCCGCCGGCAAGGAAGACGCCGACTCCAGCCTTAGGGATGGTGGCATCGTGTTGCAGAACGACGCGGACGCCGTTGTCCAAGGTGAAGGTCTCGAAGCGGTCCGGCGTGGCCGCCGCGGTGGCGCTCGCCGCCGAAGCATCCGCCTTCCCCCCGCGCATGGTACCGAAAGTAACGTTGTCCGGACGGAGCCACTTGCGGGCTTCGCGGGTGAGGTCCTCGGCGCCCAGCTTGGCGAGATGCTCTACGCCACGCTGCGGCCAGGAGATGTCATGACCGATGGTGGCCGCGTAGGCGACGCGACTGGTCAGCCCATGGATGTTCTTCTGGCCGTTGACCATGCCGACGACCGACTGGCGGCGGACCTTCTCAAACTGGGCAGGCGTGACGCCTTTCTGCAGGAGGCCGTCGACGACTTCAGCGATCGCCTGTTCCACCACGGGGGCGGCAGTGCCGGCTTCACCCGTCCAACTGCACCAGGCGAGGCCGAGATCGCGGATACCGAACCCTGAGGCGTCGATGCCATGGACGAGCTTACGCTTCTCGCGGAGCTCGCTCCAGAGCAAGGAGCTGTTCCCCGCGCCGAGTACGCCAAGGAAGAGATCCGTGGCGAGGCGACCTTCGTCGAAATGACCCGGGACACGCCAGCAGGCGACGCCCTTGGAGGTGCTGACCTCGCGGATGAGATCGGCGCGACGGACGCCGCCCTGGGGCGGTTCCTGGTGTGCCGCGATATCGACGAGGGGCCGGCGAGCAAAGCGCCCGAACCAACGTTCGGCGGAAGCAAAGACGTCTTCCGGAGGCATGCTGCCGCCTAGGGCCAGGACGACGTTCGTCGGGACGTAGCGGCTGGAATGATAGGCCCGCAAGTCGTCTCCGGTGACGCGCACGAAGAGGTCGCGATGGCCGATCACCGGTTGGCGTAAAGGATGCGAACGTACCGCTTCTTCCAAGACCGACTTGGCCAGCATCTGGTCGTGCTCATCGTCGCACATCGCGATCTCGCGCAAGATGACTTCTCGTTCCATCTTCGCATCGGCATCCGTGATGAGCGGGTCGAAGACCATGTCCGCGATGGCCTCCATCGCGGTCTCAAAACCTTCCTGCGGGGCGTCGACATAATACACCGTCCGGTCAAAGGTCGTGTAAGCGTTGGAGGAGCCGCCGCTTCGGTGGATGGCGTCGGTGAGCTCGCGGTTCGTGAAGCGACCGGTTCCCTTGAAGACCATGTGTTCGAGGTAATGCGAGATCCCCGAACCTTCCCAGCGCCCTTCGTGGATGCTACCCGTGCGGACCCAGGCCTGCACGGTGCAGAGTCCGATTCCCGGGCGATGGGAGTAGATGACCTCGAGTCCGTTGGCAAGGACCCGGCGCTCAGGCAAGGGGCCGGCAATCTGGGCGAAACTCAGGCCTTCAAGATACGACATGGGCTGGATGTATGCCCCAGCCTCGACGGGGCGCAAGTGCGACCAGTCCGCGGCCAGGCAAATGAGCGCCCAGCCGGCCCCACTCTGACATTGAAACCAAAGGCGGGCCTAGGTATTCCCAACCTTCGCCCTCCGTCCAAGGAGGGCCCCTCCCCCTCACTTCCGCTTCCCGATGTATATTCCGCCCGAAATCCGCGCCAGTCTCGACGAAGTCGAACGCCGTGCCGGCTACCTCTGGAAGTTCCTCGACGTCCCGGGCAAGCAGGCCGCGATCGCGAAGCTCGAAGAGCAGATGACCGCCCAGAACTTCTGGGATAGCCAGAAGGCCGCCCAGAAGGTCATCTCGGAGTGCAACGGCCATAAGGTCATCGTCGCGCCTCAGGTCGCCTTCCGCCGCCAGATCGAAGACGCCAAGACCCTCGCTGAGCTCATCACCGAATCCCCGGAAGGTTCCGCCGACGCCGAAGTCGAGGAACTCCGCAAGCTCGGCACCGATCTGCTCGCCGCCGTCTCCGAGCTCGAGATCGCTTCGTTCCTCTCCGGCCTGCACGACCGCTCCAACGCCATCGTCACCGTCAAGGCCGGCGCCGGCGGCACGGAGTCCAACGACTGGGCTGACCTGCTCTACCGCATGTACACCCGCTGGGCCGAGCGTCGTGGTTTCAAGATCGAAGTCGAAGACATCGCCGAAGGCGAAGGCGCGGGCATCAGTCAGGCCACTTTCCGCCTCGAAGGCCCTAACGCCTACGGCTACGTCAAGGCCGAGCGCGGCGTCCATCGCCTTGTCCGCATCTCCCCTTTCGACGCCAACGCCCGTCGCCACACGTCGTTCGCCTCCGTCGACGTCGTCGCGGAAATCGACGATGACATCGACGTCGAAGTCAACGAAGCCGACCTGCGCGTCGACGTCTACCGTTCCAGCGGCAAGGGCGGCCAGCACGTCAATAAGACCGAATCCGCGGTCCGCCTGACGCACATCCCGACGGGCATCGTCGTGGCCTGCCAACGCGAACGCTCCCAGGTCAAGAACCGCGCCCTCGCGATGAAGATCCTCCGCGCCCGCATCTACGAAAAGACCATCGACGATAAGCGTGCCGAGATGGAGAAATATTACGGCGAAAAGGGCGACATCGGCTGGGGTAACCAGATCCGCTCCTACGTCTTCCAACCTTACCAGATGGTGAAGGATCTCCGCACCGGGGTCGAGACGGGCAACATCCAGGCGGTCATGGACGGAGATATCGACGCGTTCATCAACGGCTGGCTCCGCGCGGGCGGCCCGCGCACCCGCAACAAGGACATCAAGATCGAGGACTAGGTCCTCCGCCCCCATGCCCACCCGGGACATCCTCCGTCAGAAGCTCCTCGATACCCCGCTCTTCGCGGAGAAGATCTGGAAGCTTTCGCCGGAACCGTGGCCCATCACCGAAGCGCAGCTACGCGACCTGAAGCGCATCGGCTCGGCCTGCCTGAGCTACCATCGCGCGCTCGAACGCCTCTACGTCCGCTCCTTCACCAACAAGAAGATCCTCCGCAACCGCGAGGTCTACGCGCCTTGGGTCGCCGAATACCTGGACCGCTACAAGCCCGCCGGCCTCATCGCGCATGGCCGCCACCGCGCCGTCAAAGGCCAGTGTCCCGTCGTCCTACGCCCAGACCTGCTCATCACCGACCAAGGCTTCACGATGACGGAGCTGGACAGCGTCCCTGGTGGCGTCGGCCTCACGGCCTACCTCAACGAAGTCTATGCCGAAGACTTTCCGCGCGTCATCGGCGCGAACAGCATGCCTGACCGGTTCATGGCCTCGCTCGCCCGCCTGACCCCGAAGGAGAAATTCCCGCTCGTCGCCATCGTCGTCAGCGACGAGGCCGCGACCTATCGCCCGGAATTCGAGTGGCTCGGCGAGAAACTCCGCACCCTCGGCCACGACGTGCACGTCATCGCGCCCGCTCAGATCATGCAGATGGGCGACGGCTCCTACATCCCCGTCGACGGCGCGCCTCGCCGCGTCGACATCCTCTACCGTTTCTTCGAACTCTTCGACCTCGCCAACGTGAAAGGAGCGGACGGCATCTTCAACGCCGTCGAAGCCGGCACGCTCATGCTGACACCGCCGATGAAGGCGTTCCAGGAAGAGAAACTCGGCCTCGCCTTGCTGCACCACCCTCAGCTTGCGGAGTTCTGGAAAGAAAACCTCCCCGAAGATCACCATGAGGCGCTC
Organism: uncultured Opitutia bacterium; assembly: GCA_937875975.1. Taxonomy (GTDB): domain Bacteria; phylum Verrucomicrobiota; class Verrucomicrobiia; order Opitutales; family UBA953; genus UBA953. The sequence goes on from CALEEU010000017.1 coordinate 4,019, forward strand.
TTCCGGATCGTCCCGCAGACGTGGATCATGGAGAAGACCGAGCTGCCGCCGACGGCCGTGCTGCATGCGCCCGGCTTCGCTGGTCGCCCGATTCGCGAATGGACCGAACTCGCCGAGGCATCCCAGCGCGAACGTAACCTGATCATCAAGGCCAGCGGCTTCCATGAGACCGCCTGGGGCGCCCGGTCAGTGACGCTTGGCAGCGACGTCTCCCGCGAGGAATGGCTTGAGGCCATCGAGAACGCCCTCAACCCCGAGAACGAGACCTTCCACGTCATGCAGGAATACCACAAGCCCTCGCGGCTGACCCATCCGGTCTACGCCGACGACGGGACGGTGGTCCCCGCCGACGGACGTGTCCGCCTCTGCCCCTACTTCTTCATCGATAACGATACGGTGGAGCTTTCCGGCATCCTTTCGACGTTCTGCCCCGCGGATAAGAAGATCATCCACGGAATGAGCGACGCGGCCCTGCTGCCCTGCCACCTAGTCCCTTAAGCGTCGCCTTCGACGCCTTGCATCCTGCCGGGATTAAGCCCAAGGTAGGTCCATGAGACTCCTTGCCCTCGGCCTGTTCTCGCTGTTTGCCCTCCTTGGCGACCTAAGCGCCGCCGTCCGCACCAAGGTCGACCTGGTCAACCTGACCCCCGACATCCGTCCCGGTGAAAAAGCGCTCATCGCGATGCGCTTCCGTTGCGACCCGCACTTCCATATTTATTGGCAGAATCCTGGCGATGCCGGACAAGCACCGACGGTGGAATGGCAGGAAATTTCCGGTACGAAAGTCGGCGCCTTCATCTGGCCCGGCCCCAAGCTGATCGACCAGTCCGGCGTGATGAACTTCGTCTACGAGGACGAGACCTTGCTGCTCATGGAAGTCGCCGTCCCCAGTGACGCCAAGGGCACGCTGACCTTCAAAGGTAAGGCAGAATGGCTCGAGTGCGACGACTCCGGATGCTGGCCGCACGACAAGCAGGTCGAAATGACCGTCAAAGTGGGCGCCGGCAACGTCGCATATAAATACGACGCTAAGCTCTACCCCGCCCTTCGCCCACGCCTGTCGACCACGGCATCATCCGATGGCAAGTCGCTCACGGTTGTCCTGCCAGCTGGGGATAAACTGACCAAGACTTGGTTCCCCGTCCGCGGCTTCGTCTCACCCACGGCCACGGCCAAACAGAAGCTGATCGGAGATGCCATTGTCATCGAATTGGCCGACGCGACCGAGAAGCTCGATGCTGGAGACCTGATCTTTACCACACGGTCTGCCGACGGTGGGTTCGTCGACATCAAGGCCGTGCTGGGCGCAGCTCCCGCCAAGCAGGCGCCCACACCGAGCGCACCGACCAAGGCCGCGGGTGATTGGCAGCCCTGGTCTCCGGAGGTGCAGGCGAAGGCTCTCGCCGATGGCAAGATCGTCTACGTCGACTTCACCGCGCGCTGGTGCGCCACCTGTCAGGTCAATAAGCGCGTCTACACGCAGGATGACGTGGCCAAGGCGCTCAACCAAGCGGGCGTGGTGATGCTCAAGGCCGACTGGACGAAGAAAGATTCGGTCATCGCCAACGAACTCGGTAAATACGGGCGCACCGGCATTCCCCTCAACGTTTTCCTGAAGACCGGCCAGCCACCCGCCATTCTCTCCGAGGCCCTGACGGGTACCGAAGTCATCTCTGCGCTTTCCGCGGTCTCAGCGGGTAAGCCCTACCAAGCGGAGACCACGACCCATTCGTTCGCCATCTGGATGCTGCTGGCCTTCGGCGGCGGCATCCTCCTCAACCTGATGCCCTGCGTCTTCCCGATGATCGGCCTCAAGGTCCTCGGCTTCGCCAAGGAAGCCGGTGCCGCGCGCGGCAAGGTGATCCTTAATGGTCTGCTCTATTCCGCCGGCGTCATCGCAAGCTTTCTCGCCCTCGCGCTCCTCATCATCGGACTTAAATCCGGTGGTTCTTCTGTCGGCTGGGGTTTCCAGATGCAATCGCCCGGCTTCGTCCTCGGGACCTGCGTACTCATGATCGTCCTCGGCCTCAGCCTCGCCGGCGTCTTCGAAATCGGCGTCGGCCTAGGCGGTGTCTCCGCGGGCGAAGGCGACGGACGGGTCGCCACTTTCCTATCGGGCGTGCTCGCCACGGTCGTAGCCACTCCCTGCACGGCACCCGGCCTCGGCGCAGCGTTAGGCTTCGCTTTGGACAAGGAACGCTCCACGGGCGAGACGTTGCTCTTCTTCACCGTGATTGGCCTCGGCATGGCACTACCCTACCTCCTGCTCTCGGCCTTTCCGCGCCTCGGGGCGATGCTGCCGCGCCCGGGCGAATGGATGGAATCCTTGAAGCAAGGCATGTCGTTCCCGCTCTTCGGCTACGCGCTCTACCTGCTCTGGGTGCTCAACGCGCTCGTCGAGGACGCGGGCTGGGTGCGCGACGCTTCGCTGGGCCTGGCCCTGATCGCCACGGCTTGCTGGGTGCTCGGACGCTGGGGCGCCCTGCACCGCACCGATCGCGAACGTCTGACGGCGAAGCTGACCTCCGGTGCGCTGTTCATCGGCACGCTCGGCTACCTCTACGCGACGCTGCCCTGAGCGTCCGCCGATACCCTCCGACAAAAAGGCCCGCCGAATGGCGGGCCTTTTGCTTTCACAATCAAGAAAGCTCAGAGAGCGGTGACCGGAGCCGGAGCCGGAGCCGAACCAGCGGCGGCCGGTACAACTGGACGAACCACCGACGGGGCGGCGGGAGCAGCGGAAATCGGACCGGAGTAGTTGACGTCGACGATCACAGCCTTGCGATCCTTGGCACCGGACTGGCGGCCGGCGGCATTCTGGTCGGCATGCTGAGAACCCAAAGCCATGATTTCAGACCTGGCCTGATTGGCTCCGCTCTTGACGAGATACTCGCGGACGGACTGGGCGCGACGATCGGAGAGACCGAGATTATATTCTGCGGTGCCGAAATGGTCGGTGTAACCCGCGATGATGACATCGGTGGCCATGACGCGACCCGCGACGGCGTCGATCTTGGCGCGTTCAGAGGCGGAGACGGTGTACTTATCGAAATCGAAGTAAACCGTGGTGAGGATGGCCTCGGGAGGAATGTTACCGGCGAGGATCTGGGCGGCGAGGGCATCGCGACGGGCGTTGGCCGAACGGGTGTCGATGGAGTCAGGGCCACCGGAACCACCGTTACCGGAAGCAAGCGGGTTGAAGCCGGCGGGGATGCGAGAGGTGCAACCGACGCTCAGGGCGGCGACGGCGAGAAGGAGGGTGAAACGCTTCATGAGGAGAGAGGGATAAAAGAACAGAGGGCGGGAGTCGGCAAGCCTAGTCTCGCTCAGTAGCGCGGGACCTTGGGGTCGACCTTGAGCGACCAGGCGTCGATGCCACCCTTGACGTTACTGACACGGGTATAGCCTTTGGACCGCAGGAAATGGGTAACCTTCATGCTCCGGCCGCCATGGTGGCATTGGACCAGGACGGGGACGTCCTGCGGAATCTCGGCCAGACGCATCGGCACGGTGTTCATGGGAATAAGCCGAGCGCCCTCAATCCGGCAGACGGCATACTCGTCCATTTCCCTCACATCAATGAGGAGGGGTGGATTAGGATCGGATAACAGGCGCTGGGCCTCTTCGACGGTCACTTCAAGCGGAGTTTCGGACATAGGGGTAGGATTCGAACAGCTGGCCGGAGCGTAGGCGGACTTCTCGAGCGAACGGATGGTCGGAGAAGAACCGCAGCACGGGCAGGCTGGGTCGGCTGACAAGGCGATCAACCTGGAGGTTCCGGCGGCGACATCGACGACCAGTAGGCGCGAGGTCGGGCGTTTACCGAGCAGGACGGCGATGACCTCAGAAGCCATCCAGGAGCCAATCACCCCACAGGTCGCACCGAAGACGCCCGCATCGGCACAGGTCGGTACGGAGGAGGCGTCAGGGATGACGGGGTAGAGACAACGGTAGCAGCCAGTCTTCGCGAGGAAGACGCCCACTTGGCCGGCATCGCGCAGGACGCTCCCGTGGACGAGGGGTCGGCCACCCAGCACACAGGCGTCGGCCGCTAAGAAACGGGTCGCGAAATTATCCGTACCATCGACCACGACATCATAACGGGCGACGAGGTCGGCCGCGTTCTCGACCGTGAAGCCCTCGGGGTGCAACGCCACCTTAAGCCCGGGATTAATCTCCCCGAGTGCCTCGGCGGCGGAAATGGTCTTCGGCAGCCCCAAGGTATCGAAACCGTGGATGATCTGGCGATGAAGGTTCGAGATCTCGACCTTGTCCGGGTCTGCAATGCCGATGACGCCGATACCTGCGGCAGCTAGATAGAGGCCGACGGGGGAGCCTAGGCCGCCGGCACCCAAGAGCAGCACCTTGGCCTCGCGCAGACGCAGCTGCCCGGGCTCCCCTACCCCGGGCAGACGAATCTGCCGGGAGTACAAGGCCCTCTCGTGGTCGCTCAGGCGCTGTTCCGCGGACATACGGACAGTGGAACCCCCGCATGGAGCGGTGTCAAACCGCCCCTTCCACGTGTCGGATTGAATAATCCCCGAAGGTGTCCCAACTTGACCCCGTGGCACAGGTCTTCCTCGGCATCGATTACGGCTCCCGACGGGTCGGGCTGAGCCATGCCGATGAGCTCGGCTTCGCCTTCCCCCTGCCCGCCGCGGTCGCCGACAGCGCCGAAGAGCGCTTCGCCCAGATCGGCAAGGAGATCGCCCGCCTCAAGGTCACCCTGCTCGTGCTCGGTTATCCTTTATCGGTCGATGGCGAACGCACTAAGCGTTGCGACGAAGTCGACGTCTTCGCGGCCGAACTCACCCGGCGCTTCGCCTTACCCATCGAGAAAGTCGACGAAGCCCTTACGAGCCAGGCAGCCGACGACCTCGGCGGTCGCAAGGCGCGCTCGGCCAACGAACGCAAACAGCAGGCCCGGACCGGCGAACGCGACTCCCGCGCGGCGGCCGTCCTCCTCCAAGATTTCCTGAACAGCCGCGGCATCGGCTCCTGAGATGCCTCCCGCCAAGACCAAGAAACCGTTTACGCCGAAGCTCGAGCGCTTCCTGGCGACGGTCGCCTACGATGGCACCGACCACATCGGCTGGCAGGTCCAGACTGGGCGAATATCCATTCAAGGCGAACTCGAGGCACGCTTGTCGCGCATCCTCAAGACCCCCATCGTCATCCATGGCAGCGGTCGCACGGACTCCGGCGTACACAGCGTCGGACAGCGCTTTCATTTCGACGCCTTCTGGCCTCATCCGTGCAGCTACCTCGTCCACGCGATGAACTCGTGCGAACAGAACGGCCTCCTGGTCACGCAGCTTCAGCGCGTCGCGCCCACTTTCCATTGTCGCTGGCACGCCGACGGCAAACGCTACCGCTATGAGATCTGCGACGGGTATCCGCCGCCCTGGGAGGCGCGATTCTGCCTGGGATTAGGTACGAAGACCGTCGATGTGAAGCTGATGCGACAGGCCGCCAAGCTTCTGCTCGGCAAGCATGACTTCTATGCGTTCGGGGCGAACCACGGCCAAGGCATGGAGAAGGAAAATCCGGTCAAGGACCTGCGCCGCCTTGAAGTCCGCCGCCGCGGGAAGCGTATCACCATCATCGCCGAGAGCAGCGGCTTCCTTTACAAGATGGTCCGCCGACTCGTCGGAGGACTCCTCCGCGTGGGCGAAGGGAAGATGACCCCCGAACGTCTCCTCGCCTACCGGAAAGAACGCGCCATAACCTCGGAAGTGCCGACCGCTCCCGCTCGCGGCCTCTTCATGGAGAAAGTCTTCTTTAAGCCCGGCACCTTTCAGAACCCGCGCGTCTTGCGTAGCTACAAAGACTCCGACAGTTCGGAATAATGCTCTCTTAATGTTGGGTTAAGGCCTTTTCTGGCATAATATCCTGACTATGAGATTGTTCTCACGCGTCGGC
>CALEEU010000018.1 GCA_937875975.1 uncultured Opitutia bacterium
TGCAGGGCTTCCTGCTGAAGCCGATGAACTGCCCGCACCACATCCGCATCTACGCCTCCCAGCCGCATTCCTACCGCGACCTGCCAGTACGCCTCGCCGAATTCGGCACGGTCTACCGCTGGGAGCAGTCTGGTGAGCTGAGCGGCATGACCCGTGTCCGCGGTTTCACGCAGGATGACGCCCACCTCTTCTGCACCGAAGACCAGGTCCTGCCAGAAGTGCTCGGCTGCCTCGAGCTCGTGAAGATCGTCCTCAAGACGCTCGGCCTGAACGATTATCGCGTGCGCGTCGGCCTGCGTAATCCCGACTCCGCCAAGTATACCGGTACCGCCGAGAACTGGGATAAGGCCGAAGCTGCCTGCCGCACTGCCGCCGCCACCCTCGGCGTCGCTTTCTCCGAAGAACCCGGTGAAGCCGCCTTCTACGGTCCCAAGATCGACTTCGTCGTCAAAGACGTCATCGGCCGCGAATGGCAGCTCGGCACCGTGCAGGTCGACTTCAACCTGCCGGAACGTTTCGAGCTCACCTATAACGGCGCCGACAATAAGCCGCACCGCCCCGTGATGATCCACCGCGCGCCGTTCGGTTCGATGGAGCGCTTCGTTGGGATTCTCATTGAGCACTTCGCGGGCGACTTCCCCACCTGGCTCTCGCCCGAGCAGGTCCGCCTCATTCCGCTTAACGACGACCTCAATGCCGATTGCGAAGCGATGGCCGAGATTCTCAAGGTGGCTAAGATCCGCTGCAGTGTGGACGGTTCTTCCGACAAGTTGGGTGCCAAGATTCGTCGCGCCGAGATGTCCAAGGTCCCGCATATGCTCGTTGTGGGCGCCAAGGAAAAGGAAGCCGGCCTCGTCAATGTGCGTTCCCGCGCGGATAAGTCATTTGAAGGCAATCGCACCTTGGCTGAGTTTGTGGCCTTGGTGTCAGCTGAGATCGCCGAACGCCGCCTCAAGGTGCACGTCCCGACGGCTCCCGCCGCCCCGGCTGCTCCTCAGGCCTGATCGTCACGTGGTTTTAACCGACTCCCCGGGGAACTAAGGTTGCCCGGGTGGGTCGTTTGAGCCTATACCCCGGTCATGAACCAACCCCGTTCTTCTTCCCGCCGCGAATTCCTGAAGTTCGCCGGACTCGGTAGCCTCGTCTTCGGTGCCGGCTCAGCCCGAGCCCTTGGCGCCGACGGCCGCGAGGCTTCCGCTAACTCCGCCAAGCGCCAGGCCAAGAACGTGATCTTCATGGTCTCCGATGGGATGTGCTTCTCGGTGCTGACCGCCGCCCAGACCTACTTGACCCGCACCGAGAAGCGTTCCTCAAATTGGATGAAGATGTACGGCGAGCTTCCGGTGGTCCGTTCGCTCTGCGAGACCGACTCCGCCAGCGGCATCGTGACCGACTCGGCCGCCGCCGGCAGCTGCTGGGGTATCGGCGAGCGTATCGACAACGGCGTGATCAATATCACTCAGGATGGCCGTAAGCCCGTCACCTTGGTTCAGAAGATGAACGCCGCCCGTAAGCGCTGCGGCCTCGTCACCACCACGACCGCCACGCACGCCACGCCGGCGGGCTTCGTCGCCACGGTCGCCAGCCGCTCCGACCAGAAGACCATCGCGGCCCAATATCTCGAGCGCGGCGTCGACGTCGTGCTGGGCGGTGGCACGCAGTATTTCAGCGCGGACCTGCTGGCCGCCTACCGTAAGGCGGGCTATGGCGTCGCCTTGAATCGTGACCAGCTCCTGGCCGACACTGGCAAGGCTCCGTTGCTCGGCCTGTTCAGCAAGAGCCACGTGCCTTTTGAAATCGATCGCCTGAATTCCCCCACGCTCAAGGCTTCCACGCCGACGCTCTCTGAGATGACCAAAGTCGCGCTTCAGCGCCTTGGCTCCGCTCCGGAAGGATTCTTCCTGATGGTCGAAGGCGGTCGCGTCGACCACGCTGGGCATGGCAACGACGGTGCGGCCGCGATTCACGAGCAGATCGCTTTCGATGAAGCTATCGCGACCGTCCTTGCCTTCGTCGATAAGCACCCGGACACCTTGCTCATCGTCACCACCGACCATGGTACCGGCGGATTCAACGTCAACGGCCTCGGCAACGAGGATTTCATCACCACGGCGCCGTCTTATTCGGAAACGACGCCCGCCTTTGATCGTCTCACCGGTTTCAAGATGTCGCTCGAGGTGCTCAAGGTTGAGACCAAGGGTCTGTCTTCGAAAGAGTTCGTCGCGACGGCCGAGAAGGTCACGGGTTTGAGATTCAAGGCCGACGACCGGACCAAGATCACTTCGACCAAGACGCTCGCCGAAGCGCTCATGAAGTACACCTCCATCGGCTGGACCAGCAACAATCACACCGGCGAGATGGTGGAGTTCTCCGCCTATGGACCCGGCTCCCAGCTCTTCACGCCGCACATGCGTAACGACCAAGTGCATGCGAAGATCCTTCAGGCGACCGGGGTGGCCTGAGGTCCTGGAGGTCCGGGCACAAAAAAGGGCGTCCTTCCGGACGCCCTATTGCTTGGCCGGTGATTCGGCTTAGAGCTTGGAGTACTTCACACCGCAGCCGTAGGGCTTGGTGCTGGTGACATCCGGGGTCTTGCCTTCCTTCACAGCCTTGACGGCGGCGAGGACGTAGTTGTTAGCCTTCTCGATGTCGGCGGACTTAGCGGAGGAGATGCTGTCGATCGCGCCCTTGTAGACGAGGGTGCCCTTGCCATCGATGACGAAGCAGTGCGGGGTGACCTTGGCGTCGAACGCGCGGCCGATGCTCTGGTTCTCGTCCTGGATGACGGTGCCAGGGTAGTAGGTGGCGTTCTCGAGCTTGTGGCCGCCGGTGTTGATCACGAGCCAGACGGCGCCGGAGGCGACGACTTCCTTCTGGAACTCCTGCATCTTGCCGCCTTCGTAGAACTTCTTCACGTAAGGGCAGCCGGGGTTGTACCATTCGAGGACGACGGTCTTGCCCTTGAAGTCGGCGAGGCTGACGGTCTTGCCGTCGAGGGTCTTGCCGGTGAATTCAGGAGCAGGCTGGCCGACTTGAGGGGCCGCGAAGGACGCGACCGCCGCGAGGCAGGCGAGGAGGGAGGTGAGGATACGCATATCGGTGTGTGGGGGGTGTGGAGTTTTTAGTTTAGGGTGACTTCATGGAATTCAACACCATCTTGTATGCGAGGTTGCGGAAATCGGACAAAACCACGCTTTTTTACCTCGTTTTGACTCGCGGGTTGCCAAATTGACCAAAACCCCAGAACTATTTCCCATGGCTGACGCCCGTTCCATCGCTTTGGTTTGCGCCAATGAAGCTTCCCTCTGGGCGGAGCTACAGGCCCGCGCGGCCGTCGTGGCCAAATTCGAGCCGGCCTTAGCGCCGATGCTCCAACGCTACGTGCTGGACCGTTCCAGCTTCGGCGACGGCATCATCCAGCGTCTGGCTGAACGCATCACGCCGACCGGGCAGGATCTGCCAGTCATTCTCCGCGTCCTCGGCGAGGCCGTCGCGTCCGACCGTGAGGTGCTGTCGCAGATGCGCGCCGACATCCGCGCCACGCTGGAGCGCGATCCCGCGACGGAGCATGCGCTCATCCCGTATCTTTGGTACAAGGGCTTTCACGCCATCTCGATGCATCGCCTCGCGCATGTACTCTGGAAGGCCGGTCGCAAGGAGCTCGCCATCCATCTGCAGTCGCTCGTCTCCGAGCATCTCGGCGTCGATATCCATCCCGCCGCTCGCTTTGGCGTCGGTATCCTGCTCGACCACGCCACCGGCTTTGTCGCCGGCGAGACCAGCGTCGTGGCCGATAACGTTTCTTTCCTGCACGAGGTCACCCTCGGTGGGACAGGTAAGGCCCGCGGCGACCGCCACCCGAAGATCCGTTCGGGCGTGCTCGTCGGCGCCGGCGCGAAGATCCTTGGGAATATCACGATCGGCGAAGGCGCCAAGATCGGCGCGGGTTCCGTGGTGCTCAAGGACGTCGCCCCGCATACCAGCGTGGCCGGCGTGCCGGCTGTCATGATCGGCCAGACCACCGTCGACGCCCCGGCCCTCGACATGGACCACTCGCTTTAGGCCATGCCGAACAGCCGCCCAGCGCAGGAACGCCCGGGCGATGCTCGCGTCCTGGACTGTCTCTATCGCGTCGGCGCGTTCGTCAATGCGACCGAAGATCCGCGCGAGGCCCTGGATTTCATCCTTGAAGAAGTGGTGCGGACGCTGGGCGCCTCGAGCGCCTCGATCGCGCTCGTCGAGCCCGCCACGGGTTCGCTGCGGATCGAGGTGAGCAACGGGCTGGATGAGACTTCCGTCTCCGAGATCATCGGGCAAGGGCAGGGGATCACCGGTTGGGTCGCCCTGTACGCCAAGCCTCAGCGTATTCCCGATGTCTCGAAGGATCCGCGTTACGTCGAGATCCGTAAGGGTATCCGCTCCGAACTCGCGGTCCCCATGGAACTCATGGGCAATGTCATCGGCGTGGTGAACTGCGACTCCGATCGTCTGGATGCTTTCAGCGAGCAAGACCTCGCTTTCCTCGCCCTCCTGACCAACGAGGCCTCCAAGGCCGTCGGCCGTATCTGGTTGCTCCGCCAGCTGCGTTCCAAGGCGGCTCAGCTCGAAGCGCTCGTCCGGGCGGCGCAGGGCCTCGCCCGTGAGCGCGATGAGCCTGGCATCTCGCAGGACCTTGCCCGCCATACCCGCGGACTGCTGGGCGTTCGCGCCTGCGCCTATTACAAGATCGTCGATGACGTCTTGCTGCTCAAGCACCTCGACGGCGACCTGAGCGGTAGCGAGCTCGCCCCGAGCATCGCCGTGAACCAGACCTCGCTCGGTACCGTCGTCGGCCGCGGCCGTCCGGTCGTCGTGCCGCTTGCTGGCAAGACCGAAGAACATCTCTTCACCAAGCTTTCCGAGCCGGTCGCGTCGTCTTCGTTGCTAGCCGTGCCGGTCCGTTACGAAGACGATACGTTCGGCGTGCTGATGTGCGTGGCCATGGGAGCCTACCGATTTTCGGACGACGATAAGCATCTCGTCACCGCGCTTTCTTCTTTCGGCGCTTCCTCGATCCAGAACTCCCGGCTTTACGCGAAGGTCTTCACGGTCGAGGAGGGCCTGCGGCGCAGTGAGCGCCTCACGGCGCTCGGGCTGCTTTCGGCTGAGGTCGCCCATGAGATCCGCAACCCGCTGACGGTGATGAAGCTCCTTTCGGACACGCTTTCCCAGGGGATGGCTCCGGATGACCCCAAGATGGAGGACCTTGGCGTCATGCGTGAGAAGATCGCCCACATGGAAGGCGTCGTCTCGCGGGTGCTCGGGATGAGCAAGGCCCAGTCGGGCGCGTTCCGGGTCGTCGACCTCCGTAAGGCGACGGAGAATGCGGCCTTACTTCTTCGTCTCAAGTTACAGCAGCTCGGCGTGAAGGTGGAAGTCCATGGCGATCAGGTCATCCCTGTGGTCGAAGGTAATCCCGGGCAGATTCAACAGGTCTTCCTTAATCTGATGATGAACGGCGTGCAGGCCATGACCGGCGGCGGACTGCTATCCCTGCACCTCGGGGTCGAGCCGGGCGCGCACGGCGAGGTGGTCGTGGTCCGCATCACCGACACCGGTACGGGTATTCCTCAGGAAATCCTCCCCAAGATCTTCGACTCTTTCTTCACCAGTCGCGAAGACGGCACCGGTCTTGGCCTCGCGATCGTGAAGCGTATCATGCGCGATCATCGCGGCGATATCATCGTCGAGTCCACCGGTCCCGGCGGGACGACGTTCAAGTTCTGGTTTCCCGTCGGGAAGTGAGCAGGCGCTTCGCCGCCGTCCAGACGACGGGAATGAAGGAGACGACGATCACGATGAGGATGACCTTGTGCAGCTGGTCGGCCATGGGTGTGCCGCCGAGCCAGTGACCCAGCCAGACGAGTGAATTGATCCAGAGGATGCCCCCGAGCGTATTCCAAAGCAGGAATCGTCTGGCGGGCATCTCTCCCATGCCGGCGGCGAAGGGGACGAAGGTCCGCATCAGCGGCACGAACCGGGCGAGCACGATCGCAAGCGGGCCTTTCTCGGCGAAATAGTCGCGGGCGGCGGTGAGGTGCTTCCGCTTGAACCACCAGCTATCGGGCTTCGCTTCCATGGCGTGGCCATACTTTCGGCCCAGCCAGTAGCCGGTCTGGTCGCCGATGATGGCGGCGACGGTCAGCGCCCCGGTGACCATCCACGGGTCGAAGTAGGCCGGCCGATCGCCATTCGCGATGGTCAGCACGCCGGCGGTGACGAGCAGGGAGTCGCCGGGCAGGAAGAAGCCGGCGAGCAGGCCCGTCTCCGCGAAGATGATGAGGCACATCAGGCTGATGCCGCCTGCTTGGATGGTCTGGCTGAGCCCTTCGGCGGTGTGCAGGTGGGACCAGAAGTCGCTCAGCCAAGATTCCATGTCGCCAATAAGGCGGAATCCTCCGGGATGGCAATCGCCTTGAACGAAGGAGTTTTTCCCCTCACGGTGGCCACGTCGCATGTCGCCTGAATACGAATCGTCCTCGGTCCTGCTCCGTCGCTCGGCGTTACAGCAGGGTCTGGCCGGCCAGGCGGCCTTGGAGGGAGAGTTCGTCCCGCGGGCCAAGGCGTTTCTGGCCGAGGCGCGCGAAATCCAGCTAGCGGCTCACCGCGCCGGCGTCCTCGGCGGCGAGGTTTCGAAGCTCCGCTCCGACGCCATCGACATCCTTTTTGACGCCCTCTTCTTGAAGGCAGGTCCCGCGGCTTCCGCGATCAGCCTCGTCGCCACGGGTGGCTACGGCCGCGCCGAACTTTGCCCGCTCAGCGACATCGACCTGCTGGTGCTTGTCCCCCGACATTCGGCCGCCACGAAGGCGCTCGTCGAATCCATCCTCTATCCGCTCTGGGATCTCGGCCTCAAGGTCGGCCAGTCCGTGCGTACGGTCACGGAATCGACCAACTACGCGAAGGACGACCTGCATCTGCATGTCGCCTTGCTCGAGACGCGTCACCTGTGCGGTTCGGCTGAACTCTACGGCCAGCTCGAAGCCAAGACCGCCGCTTTGCTCTCTGGTCAGGCTTGGAAGCCGTTCGCCCGAGCCATCGTGGAGTCGCAGCGTAAGCGGCGCGAAAAGGCCGGCGGCAGCGCCTACTTGCAGGAGCCTGACCTTAAGAACGGCGTCGGTGCCCTGCGTGATGTCCAAGGATGCATCTGGATTGCCCGCACCGCGCGCAATGGCGTCGGCCCGGCTGGTTTAGCGGCTTCTGGTTTCCTGCCTTCCGTCGACTTGCAGAAGTTCGAGGAAGCCAAGCAGGTGCTGCTTCGCCTGCGTTGTGAACTGCATTTCCAGGTGACCCGCCCGACCGAGCAGCTTTCGCTCGAGCGCCAGAACACGATGTCTGAAGGCCTCGGCTATCGTGGCACGCTGACCGAACGTATCGGCGGGATGATGCGTGAGTATTTCGATGCCGCCGACCACGTCCGCCGTTGCGCGGAGATCGTCGAAGGCGCGGTGATGGGCGAACCTGAGCCCGAAGGGTGGGGCGCCCCGTTCATCATGGACGGCCTGCGCGTTGTGCCGGGCGGAACCGTCACGGCGGAACATCGCCTCGTCTTCGAAGAAGACCCCGGCCGCCTGGTGCGCCTGTTCCGCATCTGCCAGATCCATGAGGCCCGCCCTGACCGTGCCCTATCCCTGCTGGTGCGCGAGCGGGCGCACCTGTTGACGCCTGAGCTCGCAGCGTCCGAGGAAGCCAGCAGCGCCCTCCGCGCGATGCTCACCGAGGGCGGTCGCGTCTACGGTACGTTCAATGCCCTGCGCGAGCATGGCCTGCTTTATCGTCTCGTGCCGGAGTTCGCCGGGCTGCACTGCCTCGTGCAGTTCGAATTCTATCACCGCTGGACGGCCGACGTGCATACGCTCCGCTGCCTGATGGAACTGGATACGATCTACGCCGGCGAGACGGACGTCGATCAGCGTTACCGCGAGATCGTCCTCGGTTCCGAGGCTCCTTCGCTGCTCTACGCCATCCTGTTCCTGCATGACATCGCCAAGTCCGGCGGCATCGAAGGCCATGCGGAACGCGGTGTGCCCATCGCCGACAAGGTGCTGGAACGTCTGGGCTTCGATGCGAGGGAGCGGGAGATCGCCGCCGGCGTCATCCGCCATCACCTCGTCATGGGTCTTTATTGGCAGCGGCACGATATCGACGACCCGGCTAATATCGACCGCTTCGCCCGCCTGATGGGCGATGAGCAGGTCCTGCGGAGTCTATTCGTGCATACGCGTTGTGACGCCCGGGCCACTTCCCCCGATCTTTGGACCGAATTCAAGGACGGACAGCATTGGACGGTCTACCGCCGGACCCTCGCCAAGCTGGCCGGCGAGGCCGACCATGACCATGGCGCCGTCGTGGCCGCCCTGCGTTCCGCCACGGCCGTCATCCTTGGCGCCGATGTCCCTTCCGACGAGGTCGAAGCCCACTTCACCACGATGCCGCAGGGGTATTACCTGCATGCCTCGGCGGAAGATGCCGCGCATCACCTCCAGATGATCCATCGCCTCATCGCTTCGGTCTCGGAAGCCGATGCCGAGGAATCATTACGCCCGATCGTCGAATGGCACGACGACGCCGGTTCGGGCCAGTCGCTGGTGACCGTCGTCACCTGGGATCGGGCGGGACTCTTCAGCCGGATGGCCGGCGCCTTCGCCGTGGCCGGCATCAACATCGTCTCGTGTCGCGCCTTCTCCCGCGACGACGACGTCGCGATCGACTTCTTCAAGGTCGTCCTGCCTGTCGGCAAAGAGGCAGTTTCCAAAGAACGCTTCACGGCGGCTTTGGCTAAGTCACTGCTCGAAGGTACGGATCTCGTGGATGACATCGCGGCCGTGGAGCAGCACGCCCACTTGACCGCTCCTCGGCGTAAGGCTTTCGTGCCGCTCGCCGCCAAGGTCGAAGTCTACTACGAAGTGGATCTGGCCCGCACCGTCATCGAGATCCAGTGTAATGACCGCCTCGGTCTACTGTTCCGCTTCGGGCGCGCCATCCGGGAGGCCGGCTACGCCATCACTTTCGCCAATATCGCGACCGAGCAGGGCTTTGCCATCGATACATTCTACCTGGAGCCCGAGCGCGGCCTGACCCGTGACCCGCATCCGCCGGAAGCCCTGGCGGAGGTCTTGCGCGGGGTGGTGTCCTGAGCGTCGTCCCACCTTGCTTCGGTCGGGGAATCGCCCAAAGTAAGTCCGTCCCGCCATGAACAAGCTGCTCACCCTCCTGAAGTCCGGCCTCGTCGCCTGCGCCGCCTGCGGTCTCCTCCTTGCGGCCGACCTCAAGCCTTCTACCGATAAGACCATGACCACTCCTCCTAAGCTCGAGAAAGCCACCTTCGGGGCCGGCTGTTTCTGGGGCGTCGAATATCAATATGCCAAGATCCCCGGCGTCCATTCGGCCGAGAGCGGCTATGCGGGTGGCAAGACCTTGAATCCGACCTATGAGGATATCTGCAACAAGGGTACCGGGCACGCCGAAGTCATCGAAGTGACCTTCGATCCATCCAAGGTGAGCTACCGCACGCTGGTCGAGTATTTCTTTAAGATGCACGACCCGACGCAGATCAACCGCCAGGGTCCGGATATCGGCGACCAGTATCGCTCCGTCATCTTCACGCACTCTCCCGAGCAGAAGAAGGTCGCGGACGACGTGAAGATCGGCCTGACGCTCGCCAAGACCTTCAGCCGTCCGATCGCCACCCAGATCGAGCCTGCGCCGAAGTTCTGGCGCGCCGAAGAATATCACCAGAAGTATTACCAGCTGCGCGGCAAGAAGCCCTACTGTCACCTGGTGCCCTTCGCGGAAGAGAAGTAAGTCGTGGCTGAACGGCGCCTTCGTTCGGATGACGCCTTGCCTGGCCTTGGTCAGGGCGTGCCTGATGCCATCCCGGAGCGCCGTCGCCCGCTGGCTTCGCGTATGCGTCCGCGGAATCTCGC
>CALEEU010000019.1 GCA_937875975.1 uncultured Opitutia bacterium
CCGGCGAGATTGGCGAAATCATCGCGACGGGCCCCAGTGTGACCCGCGAGTATGACGGCCTACCCGAAGCGACGCGCCTCGCGAAGATCGCCGACGGGAATCGCGTCTGGCACCGCATGGGCGACCTGGGTGCGCTCGATGCAGAGGGCCGACTATTCTTTTTCGGACGACGCGTGGAAAAGGTGCGCACCTCCGAAGGTGAATTGCCAACGGAATCCGTCGAGCCCGCCTTCCGCCAGCACCCGCAGGTCTTTCGCTGCGCGCTCATCGGCCTCGGCGCCGCCCCACATCAGACGCCTGCCCTCGTCGTCGAACCCCGCGCTGGAGCCTTCCCGGCAGATGAAGCCGCGCGTGCGCGCTTCGTCGCCGAACTTCGCGACCTCGCCCGCATCAATCCACAGGCCGATCGCGTGCAGCACATCGTCTTCCAGCGTGCCTTGCCCGTGGACGTCCGCCACAACGCCAAGATTCACCGCCTCCAGCTCGCCAAAGAATGGACCAGCCGCCTCGCCCGATGAATAACCCGCCCCTCGTCCTCGTCAC
This sequence comes from uncultured Opitutia bacterium, assembly GCA_937875975.1. GTDB lineage: Bacteria > Verrucomicrobiota > Verrucomicrobiia > Opitutales > UBA953 > UBA953. The sequence goes on from CALEEU010000019.1 coordinate 544, forward strand.
CGGCGGCGCCGGCTTCCTCGGCCAGGCCGTGGTCCGCCGCTGCCTCGCCCGCGGATATCAGGTCCGCGTGCTCGGCCGCACGCCGATGACCGGCGAACTCGCCGCCAAGGTAGATTTCATCCGCGGCGACATCGCCGACCGCACCACGGTCGACGACGCCGTGAAAGGCTGCGACTACGTCTTCCATGTGGCGGCGAAAGCCGGCGTCTGGGGCCCTTGGGAAGAATACGTCCGCATCAACATCGCCGGCACCTCGAACGTCGTCGGGGCGTGCTTGGCCCATGGCGTCCGCGCCCTCGTGCACACGAGCACCCCGAGCGTCGTCTTCAACGGCGAATCGTTCCGTGGCGCCGACGAATCGCTACCTTACGGTGACAACTGGCTTTGCGCTTACGCTGAGACCAAGGCCATCGCCGAGGAAGTCGCCCTCAAGGCCGCTTCGGACAAACTGAAGGTCTGCGCCCTGCGCCCGCACCTCATCTGGGGTCCCGGAGACAACCACCTCTTCCCACGCGTCCTCGCTCGTGCTCGCGCCGGCAAGCTCCGCATCGTCGGCGACGGCGAGAACCAGGTCGACGTCACGCACGTCGACACCGCCGCCGACGCGCACCTCGGCGCGCTCGATGCACTCCTTGTCGGTCGCGCCAACGGGAAGGCGTACTTCCTCTCGCAAGGCGAACCCGTGAAGCTCTGGGTCTTCATCAACCGCCTACTCGTCGGCGCCGGTGAGAAACCCATCACGAAGCGGATCAGCCAGCGCTCAGCCTATTGGCTCGGCGCCCTGCTCGAGGGCGTCTGGACGCTCTTCCGCCTCAAGGGCGAACCGCCCATGACCCGTTTCGTCGCTGTCGAACTCGCCAAGGACCACTGGTACGACATCTCCGCTGCCCGCCGCGACCTCGGCCTGAAGCCCGCCGTTGAGACCTGGGCCGAGCTGGACCGCCTCGCGGCGACGCTAAGGACGAAGTAACGCGTACGCTTGCCCCAGACCGCATTAGCCCCATCCCTCTTCCCTATGCCCGCCGACGGACTCCAGCCTGATAAGACTTTCCACGTGACCATCCGGACCTGGTTCGACCAGACCGACGGGCTCGGGATCCTCCATCACTCGCACTACGTGCTCATGATGGAACGCGCGCAGAAGGTGATGTTCATCGCCTTGATGGGCAAGGACACCATCGACCCCGCCGTCGCGCCGGACGTCTACGTGGTGGTCCGTGACATCGACCTGCACTACCTCGTCGCCATCCGCCCAGAGTGCGACGTGAAGCTGATTCTCAGTGTCCGCAAAGTCCGCGCCGCCGGCCTGACCGTGGATGTCGAGTTCCGGAGCCCGGATCACGCCCTCCTTTACGCCAAGGCCTCCCGCACCATTTGTCGCATGGATGGCATCTCGCATCAGCCCTCCGCCTGGAGCGACGAGTTCAGAGGGAAGCATGAGGCCCTGATCAGGGCTTAAGATAAGAGTGCTGAATCGATGACAGATGACAGAGGACTGAATCGATAAAAACAAACGATGCAGACGAAGGCCCTCGCAGCCTTTATTTTCTGGGCTTCATCGACTCAGCCATCTGTCATCTGCCATCGATTCAGTCATCCGCCCTCGATTCAGCCCTCTACCCCCCGCGCAGCGCGGAGCAGATTCCGCACGTCTTACCCTCGCAGCCACGGGCGGTACAATGCTCTCGGCCGTAGAAGATGATGCGCAGGTGCAGCTTATTCCAGCTGTCCTCCGGGAAGAGCCGCTTGAGGTCCTTCTCGACCTGTTCGACGGACTTACCTGGGCTGAGTTTCCAGCGCTTCGCCAGACGATGAATATGCGTATCGACGGGGAAGGCGGGGACACCGAAGGCCTGAGCCATCACGACCGAGGCGGTCTTGTGGCCGACGCCGGGAAGCTCTTCGAGTTCCTCGAACGTCCTCGGCACGACGCCTCCGTGCTTGGCCATGAGCATCTTGCCCAAGCCGACGAGCGCCTTGGACTTCTGCGGAGCCAGACCGAGCTGGCGGATCAGCGTCAGCACCCGGGCTTCGGTCATCGCGGCCATCTTAGCCGGAGTCCCGGCCTCGGCGAAGAGCGCGGGGGTGATTTCGTTGACCTTCTTGTCGGTGCACTGGGCCGAAAGCACCACCGCCACCAAGAGCGTGAAGGCGTCCGTGTGGTCCAACGGAATCGGCGTGGTCGGATAGAGCTTCGCGAGCACTTTGCCCACGTGGTCGGCTCGTTCCTGCTTGGTCATAAATCGACCTTGGGGATAGGCCAGACCTTGGC
>CALEEU010000020.1 GCA_937875975.1 uncultured Opitutia bacterium
GTGGCGAGCATGCGTGCGATTTCGTCGCGCTTGGCCTTAGCTTCGTCGAGCTGTTTACGGGCGCCTTCGAGAATCTTGGGCGGAGCCTTCGAGACAAAGACCTCATTGGTCAGCTTGGCTTCGCCGGCGGTGACCGCTTGTTCGAGTTTCGTCAGTTCCTTGGCCAGGCGAATCTTTTCCGCGGCGACATCGACCGTACCCGAGAGCTCGAGCAGGACCGTACCGAGGGAGTTGAGTGCACCGGTGCGATCACCGGCATCGTCAGCGAACGTGATCTCGGCCAGGCCGGCCATGCTGCTGAGCTTGTCGCGATTCGACTGGAGAAGCGCTTTCGCCGAGGCGTCCTTGGCGACGATCGTGATGACCGAATCACGGCGAGTTGCTTGGTTCGCCTGCGATTTGAGGCCCCGGACCGAGGCCACGAATTCGCGGAGCAGGGCGACGTCAGCCACCTTGGCGGCGCTGAGCTTGATGCCGTTTTCGCGGAGGACGCGCAAGAGGTCGCCACCGGAGCCAGTGTGGTGGTTCTGGATGAAGTCCTTTTCCGGGCCGTAGCCCAGCAGGTGCCAGAGTTCTTCGGAGATGAACGGGGCGACCGGGTGGAGAAGCAGGAGGAACTGGCGTAGGACGAGGTCCTGGACCGCAAGGCAATTGTCGACGAGCGTCGGATCCTTGAGGCGAGCCTTCGAGGCTTCGACGTACCAGTCGCAGAAGTCGCCCCAGAAGAAGGAGTACAGTCCCTGCGCGTAGGCGGTGAACTCGTGTTCGTCGAGGTTCTTGGTCGTGCTGTCGGTCAGTTCGGCGAGCCCCTGCAGGATGGCGAAGTCGTCATCGTCGAGCTGCGTGGCCTTGATGCGGCTGACCACGGCGGCGAGCGTCGAGTTGTCGGCCATCGGGCCGGACATCTGGCGGAAACGAGCGGCGTTCCAGAGCTTGTTGCAGAAGTTGCGGCCTTGGCCGACGCGATCTTCGTCGAAGAGGATGTCCTGGCCCTTGGGGGCGATGGAGAGTAGGCCGAAGCGGAGACCATCGGCGCCGAACTTTGCGATGAGATCGAGTGGCTCGGGCGAGTTGCCGAGAGACTTGGACATCTTGCGTCCAAGCTTATCGCGGATGATGCCGTTGAAGTAGACGCGCTTGAACGGGATGCGCTGGCGAATCTCGTCGTCGGTGAGCGTCTTCTTCTCGGGGCCGTGCAGTTCGAGGCCGGCGATGATCATGCGGGCGACCCAGAGGAAGATGATGTCAGGGCCCGTCGCGAGGGCGCCCGTGGGATACCAATGCTTCAGTTCTTCGGTCGTCTCGCCCGGCTTGCGCCAGCCGATGGTCGCGAGGCACCAGAGCCAGGAGGAAGCCCACGTGTCGAGCACGTCGGGGTCCTGCTCCCAGTTGGCGGCGTCGGCCGGGGCGGTGAGGGAGACGTGAAGGTTTTTCGGGTCGTTGCGGTCTGCGCCCTTGCGGTACCAGACGGGGATGCGGTGGCCCCACCAGAGCTGGCGGCTGACGCACCAGTCTTGGATGTTTTCCAGCCAGTGCAGGTAAGTCTTCGTCCAGCGTTCGGGGTGAAACTTGATGATACCCGACGTGACGGCCCGCTTGGCTTCGTCGATTTTCGGGTAGCGGATGAACCACTGTTCGCTGAGGCGAGGTTCGATCGGTACGTCGGCACGCTCGGAGTAACCTACCGTATTCTCGTAGGGCTCGGTCTTTACCAGGGCGCCGAGTTCTTCGAGGAGTTTTTCGGCTACTCCGCGGGCCTTGAAGCGTTCGATGCCGGCGAGCGGGCCTGCGTCGGCGTTCATCGTGCCATCGGGGTTCATCACGTCGACGACGGGAAGGTCATGACGCTTGCCGATATCGAAGTCGGTGCGGTCGTGGGCTGGGGTCACCTTCAGGACGCCTGTACCAAATTCTTTCTCAACCGCGGTATCGCCGACGATCGGGATTTGGGCGCGAGGGAAGGGCCGCCAGACGTGCTTACCGATGAGGTGCTTGTAGCGTTCGTCTTCTGGGTGGACGGCGACGGCGGCGTCGCCCGGGATCGTCTCGGGGCGCGTGGTGGAGATCTCGAGGAACGTGCCAGGAATCTCGGCCACCTCGTAGCGCATCCGGTAGAGCGAGCCCTTGGAGGGCTTCATGATCACCTCTTCATCGGAAAGGCCGGTCTGCGAGACTGGGCACCAGTTGACCATGCGCTTGCCGCGATAGACATAGCCGCGCTCGTAGAGCGTGACAAAGGTCTGCAACACCGCCTGCGAGTAGCCGGCGTCGAGCGTGTGGACGGTACGATCCCAGTCGCAGGAGGCGCCGAGTTTGCGGAGCTGTCCGAGAATGATGCCGCCGTGTTTGTCGCGCCATTCGGACGCCACCTGGATGAATTTCTCGCGGCCGAGGTCGTGGC
>CALEEU010000021.1 GCA_937875975.1 uncultured Opitutia bacterium
ACCTGGCCGATCTACAAGGACGGCACCATCGGCAAGGCGAAGGAAGACCTTGAGCGCGCCGGACGCAAGATCGACGACCTGATGAAACTCCACCGCGGCCGCGCCTTCGTGTCGGTCAACAAGGCCGTCGTCACGCAGGCCAGCTCCGCCATCCCGGTCGTCCCCCTCTACGTTTCTCTGCTGTTTAAGATCATGAAGGCCAAGGGAACGCACGAAGGCTGCATCGAGCAGATCCAGCGCCTCTTCGAAAAGCAGATGTACAACGGCAACGCCCTCGACTTCGACGAGAACGGTCGCGTCCGCATCGACGATCTGGAAATGTCTGCAGACGTCCAGAAAGCCGTCTTCGACGCCTGGCCGCACGTCACGACGGAGACCTTCGATGCGCACGCCGACTTCGCCGGCTACCAGACCGACTTCATGAAGAACTTCGGCTTCGGCCTCGCCGGCATCGATTACGAAGCCCCGACCGAAGTCGAACGCCCCATCGAGGACGCTTAAGTGGCCAAGGTCTTTTCCATCGCGAACCAAAAGGGCGGCGTCGGCAAGACGACCACCACCGTGAACCTCGGGGCCGGCCTCGCGCGCCTCGGCATCCCGACCCTCATCGTCGACCTCGACGCCCAAGCCAACGCGACCAGCGCGCTCGGCATCGAAAAGACCGAAGGCAAATCCCTCTACAAGGTCCTGCACGGCGAAGCCAAGGCCGCCGACATGATCGTCGCGACCTCCACCGAGAAGCTCGACCTGATTCCCTCCGAAGTCGACCTCGCCGCCGTCGAATCCGAACTCGCTCAGGCCGAGAACTACCTCGGTCGCCTCCGTGAAGCCCTCGCGCCGGTCATCGCCACCGGCAAGTACAAGGCTGTCCTCATCGATTGCCCGCCCGCCCTCGGCATGCTCTCCATGAACGCGCTCGGCGCGTCGGACCACCTCATCGTCACCCTGCAGACCGAATACCTCGCGATGGAAGGCCTCGGCCAGATCCTCGGCGTGGTCGACCAGCTCAAGGC
>CALEEU010000022.1 GCA_937875975.1 uncultured Opitutia bacterium
CCCTTCGAGGCCGTCATCGGCCCCTGCCGCGTGGTCGAGATCAAGGATAAGGAATCCATCAAACCGGCCGAACTCGCGAAGCTAAAGCTCAAGAAGGGCGAGCGCATCCTCTTCCGCACCCGTAACTCGCAGGTGAGCTGGAAGAAGAAGTCCTTCGACAAGGATTTCGTCTACGTCTCCAAGGAAGCCGCCCAATACCTCGTCGACAAAGGCATCCGCACCGTGGGCATCGACTACTTCAGCGTCGGGGGCTTTTACAAAGATTCCGTCCCTACCCACCACATCCTGCTCGGGAAGAAGGTCTGGATCATCGAAGGGCTCAACCTCGCGAAGGCCAAGCCTGGCCGCTACGAGATGATCTGCCTGCCAATCCGCATCGCCAAGGGCGACGGCGCTCCCTGCCGCTGCATCCTGCGCCCGCTCTAGGCCCGACCCAGCGTCTTCTTACCCCGCGCGAAGGCGCTCGGGGTCACGCCGGTGTGACGACGGAACTGCGCGGTAAAGCTGCTCTGGTCGCAGAAACCAAGGCGCACGGAGAGCGAGCCCAGCTTCTCTTCGCCTTTGATGATGCTCTCACAGGCGGCACGAATCCGGCACTTCATCCAATAGTCGCGAGGCGAAAGACCGAGGGCCTCGGTGAAGCGACGCTGTAACTGGCGCACAGAAAGGTCGCACGCGTCCGCGAGGACCTGAGCGGACGGATATTCGAGGAGGTTCTCCTGCAGCATGCGTGTCGCCGGGCCGATCTTGACATTGAGCGAGGCGATGGGCGCCTGGCCCATGCACACGCGGGATATGCCGAGGATGCCGATGATCTCGCCCTTGCGGTTACGTACCGGATACTTGCTCGTGACGTGCCAGTCAGGTAGGCCGACCGCATCCAGGCAGATCTCGATCTTGTCCAAGACAGGCTGGCCGGTGCGATACACGATCGCGTCGTCGGCCAGATACGACTCCGCCATCGCACCCGGTGTCAGATCCTGGTCGGTCTTGAAGAGCATCTCCCACGCTTCCCGGAAACCGTGGCGCGTGGTCCAGAGCCCGCTCGCATAGAGGTGCTCGCCCGCCCGATTCTTAAGGAAACACAGGAAGCCCGGCAGCGAATCGAAGATCGCCATGGTCTCCACGTCGATGACCACCTCCCGGAGGTACTCCTTCTGCTTCTGCAGGAGCTCGGATTGGCTAAGCGACGCTTTTGGCATAAAATTGGTATGGGGTGATAAAAAAGACGGGCAAGATAATCTAGGTAGGTAAAACACCTATCATTATTATCTAAAACCGATTTGCCCCGAAGGTTACAGACGGCAATATTGCCCTACCCGCATGAAGCCCGTTGTCCAAATCTCCCTAGACCTTACGAACATCGATGAGGCCCTAGAGACAGCCGCGATGGCCATGCGGGCGGGCGTGGATTGGCTCGAAGCAGGCACGCCGCTCATCCTGGCCGAGGGTCTCCATGGCGTCCGCGCCCTGCGGAAGGCTTTCCCGAACATCCCGATCGTGGCTGACCTGAAGACGATGGACGGCGGCTACCTCGAGGCGGAGATGATGGCCAAGGCCGGCGCCACCCATGTGGTGGTGATGGCCCGCGCCCACGAAGAAACCCTGAAAGTCATCGTGAAGGCCGGCCGCGACCACGGCGCCAAGGTCATGGGTGATAACCTTGGCTGTCCCGACATGGTCGCCGGCGCCAAGCTCTGCGAAGACCTGGGCTGCGATTTCGTCATCCACCACATCGGCTACGACGAACGCCGCGGCATCGCCGCCCGCGGACTTCGCATGCCCAGCCCGATGGATCAGCTCCGCGAAGTCGTCCGGGCGGTGAACGTCCCCGTCCAGGCCGTCGGCGGCCTCACCCTCGAGCAGGCGGTACGTTGCCCGGAATACGGCGCCCCGCTCGTCGTGCTCGGCGCACCGCTCACGATCGATGCCGACGCCTTCAAGACCGCCTCGGGCGACCTCGAATCCTCCCTGCGCCTCATCTGCCAGAAGGTCCACGCCTACGGTGACGTCAAAGTCGGCCGCTAAGCAC
>CALEEU010000023.1 GCA_937875975.1 uncultured Opitutia bacterium
GCGAATCTTCGGAGTGCTCATGGGGGTGTGGCTTCATTCAGTCCAATCAGGCGGAAGACGGAAGCCGATTTCCTAGGATGAAACCGACGGGCCCCGTTCGCAAACTTACCAAACAAGAAGGCCGCCCGGGTGGGCGGCCTTCGGTGGGGAAGGGCGGGTCGCTTAGACCTGCTCTTCGATCTTCAGGGCACGGTAGCCGCCGATGCTCTTGAAGTAGAAGAACAGACCCAGGAAGATCAGGGCCATCGCGAAGGGGATGTAGGAATCCGCCTTCAGCGTAGCACGGTCACCAGCCTGGTTGGCGGAGACGATGGCCTTCTGGTCAGCCGTGCCCTTTTCGCCGGCCTTCTTGGCGGCTTCGAGCTTATCACCCGCGACCGCAGTCACCGGGGCGAGGAAGAGGAACTTGGACTCCGTGGGCGACTTGTTGGCTGCGTAGACCGCCGGGGCGGTGGCGTTGAGGGATTCGCTGGTGAAGCGGTCCTTGGCGTAGCCGAGACCGGGGCCACCGATCAGGCCGGCGGAGAGCATGCCGATACCACCCATGATGGACATCGCGACAGCGCCAGAGCGCGGGAAGCGGTCGCCGACGACGGCGAGCATCGTGGGCCAGAAGAACGTCTTACCGAGGGCGTAGATGCCGAGGGCGAGGCAAGCGACACCGAAGCTCTGCATGCCGGAGGCGAGCTGGAGGCCGCCGAAGGCGAGGAGCGCCGAGACCAACAGGATGCCGATCGGGGAGAGGCCGAGCTTCGTCTCGATGAAGTGGGCGCAGAAGCGGAGGCCGAACATGATGGCCGAGGTCAGGATGAAGAGGATCTTACCCTGTTCCGGGGTGAAGAGGTTGCCCGTGATGGCTTCGATCCAGCCGTCGGTGCCAAGCTCGACCGCGCCGACGAGGGCGTGGGTGATGAAGAGCACGAAGAGGAGGAGGGAGCCGATGGAGAAGCGGGTGATGACGCCGACGGCGATCAGCAGGATGCCGGCGAGGTAGAGGCCAAGGTTGTCGATGTTGAAGACCGGACCGAGGACGTTACCGAGGAAGATCGAGAGCAGGTAGCAGGCGACGAGCGAGCCCAGGATACCGACGTCCTTGAACATCTCGGAGAAGGAGGCGCCTTTCTCGGCGGCTTCCGACTTCGGGAAGGACTGGCCCATGAACATGATCGCGTAGGCGATGGTCGGGACGAGGTAGAACGAGAGCTGAGCCTTCCAGCCGAGGCCCATGACGGAACCGAGGAGGTAGGAAGCGACGGCGCCGACGACCATGCCGAGGGGCCAGGAGGCGTGCAGGATGTTGAGGTAGTGCGTGCGCTGCTTGGGGAAGATCGTGGCGACGAGCGGGTTGGCCACGGCTTCGAGGGTGCCGTTCGCGAAGGCGAAGATGAACATGCCCCAGTAGAGGAAGTCATACGCGTTCTGCGGGGAGGAGGCGCCGAAGGTCACGAAGGCCGAGACGATGTGGCCGAGAAGGGCGAGGGCGACGAGCTTGCCGTAGCCGATCTTGTCGACGATCACGCCGCCGATGATGATACCGAAGCAGAAGCCCGAGAAGCCGGCGCCGCCGATGGCACCGAGCTGGGAGGCGTTGAAGCCGTATTCGGACGCCCAAGCGCCGAAGATGCCGCCGCGGAGGGCGAAGCCGACGCCGGCCGCGAGGATAGCCATGAAGCCAGCCCAGAGGAGGCGCTTCGCATTAGGAACCGTAGTTTCTGTGCTCATAGTATGTTTAGGGAGGGGGTACGGGTGTGAATAAAACCAATAACCCCCCCTCTGTCGAGGAGGCAAGTAGGGGGAAGACCCCTGCCCGGAGGCCCCCGGGTCAGGCCTTCAGGTTATGGCGGAACTCGGTCGGGCTGACCTTCATC
>CALEEU010000024.1 GCA_937875975.1 uncultured Opitutia bacterium
AGGCAATCGGATGTCGGTCATCGCCTACGCCAATCCTGGGGACGTCCAGGACGAGCGCCAGCGGGCCGACGGTTACGGCTTGGCCCGTTTTCAAATGGCCAAACAGAGCGTCACCTTTGAGTGCTGGCCCCGCTTCAGCGACTCGCGCAAGGGCGATAGCCAACAGTTCCCCGGCTGGCCGCAGACCTTCGTGCTGGCCGATAACGATGGCCGTAAGCCGACGGGTTTCCTGCCGTCGGTCGATCTCCCCGCCGGCCCGGCCGTCGTGCAGGTCGTCGCCGAGCAGACCGGTGAGACACTCTACGTTCGACGTCTGGAAGGCGGTAAAGCTTTCGCCGCGCCGGTCTTCGGGCCCGGTAAATATACCGTGAAGATCGGCGTCGATCGTCCGGATCAGCGCACCTTGACCGCGCAGGAGCCCGTCGCGCGTTAACGCTTCAGCAGGGCGTCGGTCTCGGTGAGTTTAAAGCGCACGCTGACGACGGAGTTCTGCTCGGTTCCGGCGGCGTATTGGACGTAGGTCGTGGCCACGATTGTGCCATCGGGCAGTAGCTCGACGCCGGGGTAGCCGCAGTCACCGGCGCGCTTGCCGTAATGATGGAGGAGTTTAACGCGGGTTTGGCCGGGTCGGCCGGCCTTTAGGTCATCGTACGTGCCGACCCACGCGACGAAGTGTCCCTTGGTGGGGCTGTTGAGGGCTTGGTCGCGGAAGCAGATGACCATGCGGCCGTCGGACGTGAAGACGCCGTTATGTCGGTCGCCGGTGAGGCCCCAACTCGTATCGACCGAGGTCGACCACGTCGCACCTTCGTCCTGGCTGAACATCATCAGGCTGCGGCCCTTGTGGGTATTCTCGCGAAGGAGGCAGGCGAGCTCTTTGCCGTCGGGAGAACGGAAGACGAAGGGCTCGCAGGGGTTCTTGCCGGCGACTTCGGCGACGATGCGCGGCTCGGACCACGTGAAACCGCCGTCGGAGGTAATCGTCTGGAGCGTCACCAGCGGGGCCTTGTCGGCTCCGCCCGGACCGCGGTGATAGAGGCCGAGGGTGCGGCCATCCTTAAGTCGGACAACGCTGCTGAACGTCATCACGCAGGGGAAGTTAAGCGGAGGCATTTCTTTCCATGTCTTGCCCTCGTCCTCGCTCATGATGCTCGGCATCCCCGGGCCACCGCGCTTGCCGAGAGCAGCGGAGAAGACCCAGAGACGGGCTTTGCCGGCTGGATCGACGATGCGGTAAATGCTCGGGCAGTTCTGGT
>CALEEU010000025.1 GCA_937875975.1 uncultured Opitutia bacterium
GTCTTGGGGTCGAAGGAGAAGCGCCAGGCATTACGAAGACCGGTGGCCCAGGTCTCGGTGCGGACGGTACCAGCCTCCAGAGAGCGGCCGCGGTGGGACGTAGCCTTAAGGAAGGGGTTATCGGCCGGGACGGAGTAGAACGCTACCCCCTTGGAGTCGGTGATGACCGACGGATGGGGATTGGGGGCGGGGTTGCCGGGCTTCTTATCGACATCAATCCGGAAGACTGCGGCGTGGAAGTCCTTGTTGATGAAGCCTCCGGTGTCGAAAGGGTCGCCACCGCCGCCGCCATCTCCGCAGCTAATGTAAAGATAACCATCCGGTCCGAAGTGGAGGTCGCCGCCGTTGTGATTACCCGCCGGGTCGAGCTGGGAAATGAGGGCCTGCTCGGATTGGGGGTCGACCGTGAAGGGCTGCACGCTCGAAAGCAGGAACCGGGAGATACGCTGGTGGAGCTTCCCTTCAATCCTAAGACTATAATAGACAAAGACTTGCTTATTTTCAGCATATTTCGGGTGAACGGCGAAACCGAGGAAGCCGCTCTCCCCTTGGGCATCAAACTTTCCGTCCTTTGGGCTCAACTGGAAGACCTCGCGCTTAATGGGTTTGGAGGTGGAGAGACCGCTGATCATCTGAACCTTCCCACCGAGGAAATCGCCCCCCTTCTTCTTCTTATCGGCGGACTTGGCGGAGGAGGAAGGGGCGGGGTCGCCCTTCTCGATGATGAAGACGACATCCTTGCTGCCAGGCAGCGGGGAGATCGCGACCGGGAGGCTGAACTTCATCTCCGGAAAGGCGGGTTCCAGGGCGACGATCGTCTCATCAGCCATGGCGGGGGCAATGCCGAGGAAGGCGGACAGAGCGAGGGCGACGGACGGACGGAGTCTCATGGTATGGGGGAGTTCGAGACACCTAAATCGAAAGGCGGACGCATGCAAAAGATTTTTTGCGGGAGACGGGGGGCTGAAGAAACCTGCACCCTGCCCTTATTTTTCGCTGGTTTTCAGCGTCCTCTTCGATACTTAATAGACCCGCATCACTGCACAACCAACCCATAACCAACATGTCCAAAGCCCTCACCAAGTCCCAAATCGCCAGCGCCATCGCCGAAAAAGCTGAAATCAGCAAGAAGCAGGCCGTCGCGATCCTCGAGATCATCGCTGGCCTCGCCTACAAGAACGCGAAGAACTCCTTCACGCTCCCCGGCCTCGGCAAGCTCGTCCTCGTGCACCGCAAGGCTCGCCTCGGTCGCAACCCTGCCACCGGCGAAACCATCCAGATCAAGGCTAAGAAGGTCGTGAAGTTCCGCGTGGCCAAGGCCGCCAAGGACGCGATCCTCGGCGCCAAGTAATCTCTCCCGAGATTCCCGCCAAAAGGCGCTCCGCAAGGAGCGCCTTTTTTGTTGTCCGCGTTTTCGCATGGCGCGCGCTGCGCCGACAGGCACGGTTTTTCTTGCACGCGCCGACGCTCGCGGAATGAATGCATGTCCGCAATCCGCCCGGGTGGCGAAATGGCAGCCGCAGCGGACTCAAAATCCGCCGCCCTCTAAAGGCATGAAGGTTCGAGTCCTTTCCCGGGCACTTGCGGCGACGATCGTCGGAGGCGCCAACGCTTCCGACGAAACCGCGTTCAACGCGCCCAGACGACGACGCCGGCGAGCGCGGATGACAGCATCAACGCGAAGACGAGCAACGAGGCGCAGCCGCGGTTCGCCAGACGTTCCTTATAAGAAAGTCCGCTCCCAGGAATCCCGACCGTACCATCGACGCGATCCTTGCGCACGTTGACCGTCGCGCCGGGACGACCCGCCGACAACGAGGTACCGGTCTTCGAGAGATTGATCCGGAAGAATTTCCCGAGCGGGATTGATTTACGGAAACGGAAGAAACCCATCGACGTCACGCTAGGGGCCTCTCCGCCGGCCGCAAGCCCCGGCCGACCCGGCCGGAACCGGGGGTTTCTTATGACACTCTAACCACGACGGCGGACTTGCAATCTCCGGGCCGGCCGACCAGAGTGACGTCAGTTCATTATCAGACGCATTACGAGCAGGACGGGCGAAAGCCGAACCTGCACCAACCGAGCCCAACAGGGCCGCGGTGGTTATCGGAGCCGAAAGGCGCCGAGATGAGAGCCGAAAGGCTAAAACCCCGATCCCTCGTGGATTGATCGTGATGCGCGCCTCTTTCACCGCCGCCCACCATGATCAACACCAACGATACCACCGCCCGCCCGCCCGCCTCCAAGCTGTCCATCCGTGTCAGCGAGGATAACCGCCGCCACCATCTCTGGAACAACAACGGGACCTGGTGGTTGCACTACACCGAGCACCTCGCGGACTTCACCAAGCGCCGCGTCCGCCGCTCGCTCCGCACGCACGACCTCGAGCTGGCCATCCGCCGGCGCGACGAATGGCTGCAGACGGCGGCCTGATCAGAAGCGGGCGCCGACGCGCGCGGCCAGACCCCACTGGGCGCCAGGCTGGAATGCTCCCTGCGTCTCGCCGTCATGCTTGAAGCTGTGCCGCGCATAGGCGACCCATTCGGCAGATCCGCGCACGAACCATGTGCCGGACTTTTCCAGGAACTGCGTCACGCCGATACGAATCGGGACTTCGCCGATGGCGACCGCCCGCGAACCGTAGCTGCCATCGGTGAGCGCGAAGCTCAGCGTTTCGTAGGCGACCGTAAGGTCGACCGTGGTCGCGCGGTCTTCGGTCAGGAATCCACGGACGATGATGCCATTCTGCAGACCGGTGGCGCGCAGCTCGACCTCGGCGTATTGGCACGGACGCCAAGTGGCCTTGATATAAGGGATAGGCAGGATGGAGGCCTCGAAGCGATCCTCCAACAGCACGCCGAGCGCGACATCGGTCTCGGCATCGGGGCGCCAGCGCGTCGCGACGCCCAGTCCCCAGCGATGTGAACTCCCGAGACTTACGCCCTCTTCGGCTGCGAACTCCAGGGCGTAGATCAACTGGACGCCGTATTTCTGATTCCAATCCCACTGACGGAAACCTGTGACCATGACGTCAGTCGTGTTACCATAAGAACGATCGGACCCGGCGATCGCGCCGCTGAAACGGTGGGTGTACTGATACCACTCGAGATCGATCGCCCGGTCGGGCGTCTGATAGATCAGCTCGGCGCCCGTCCGGGAACGGCCGAACTCGCCGGTGACGCCACCAGAATGACTGACGACATCAGATCCACGATATTGGTAATCCGCGGCGACCACCCAGTTCTTGGCCGAGGCTGGTTCTGCTGCCAATAGTTGTGCGGAAAATAATGCACAAAATAAGACACTATGCTCAACTTTAAGCAGGCATTTCATGGTTAAAAACAAATCTACCCTGAAATCCTCCGAAGGCAAGCGAGTTGCCCGCGGTGATGATTATATGGCACGCATTTTGCTTAATAAATCGCATTATGCTTATTTCTGCCACCTCTGCTCCTTCCACCGGTGACAATGTCTGGGTTCTCGTGAGCACGGCGCTCGTTCTCATGATGTGCATCCCAGGCCTGTTCCTCTTCTATGGAGGCTTGGTCCGCAGCAAGAACGTGCTCTCGATCGCCGCCCAATGCCTGGCCCTGACCGCGATGGGAGTCCTGATGTGGTGGGGCTTCGGCTACAGCCTCGTCTTCGGTAAGAGCTACGCTGGCAGCCTCGCCGGACACATCTTCGGTGGCGGCGAGCATTTCGGTTTCGCCGGCCTCGGTTTCACGCCCGACGCGGCCTACGCACCTGGTATCTCCTCGGGCACGTTCGCCCTTTTCCAAGCCATGTTCGCGGCCATCACGCCAGCCCTCATCATCGGCGCCGTCGCCGAGCGCATGAAGTTTTCCGCGGTCATGCTCTTCTCCTTCCTTTGGACGATTCTCGTCTATTACCCCATCGCGCACGCCGTCTGGGGCGCCACCGGACACTTCTCGGGCATCGCTAACGCCGACGCCGCCTTCAAGGCCGCGGACTTCGCCGGCGGCATCGTGGTCCACATGACCTCGGGCTGGTCCGCCCTGCTCCTCTGCATCCTCGTCGGCCCGCGCGCGGGTTTCGGCAAGCGCCCGATGGCCCCGCACAGCATGGTGCTTTGTGTCATCGGCACGGGCCTGCTCTGGGCCGGCTGGTATGGCTTCAACGCGGGTTCGGCCCTAGCGGCCGATGGCATCGCCCTCCAAGCCTTCATGACGACCACGCTCGGCGCCGCCACGGCCACCCTCGCTTGGGCGGTCGTCGAAAAACTGCATCGCGGTAAGATCTCCGTGCTCGGGCTCTGCTCCGGCGCCATCGCCGGCCTCGCCACCGTCACTAACGCGGCTGGCTTCGTCTCCGGCGGCTCCGCCCTGCTCATCGGCCTGCTCGCCGGCACGATCTCTTACTGGGCCTGCTCGGTGCTCAAGCCGAAGTTCGGCTACGATGATGCGCTGGATACGTTCGGCGTGCATGGCGTAGGCGGCACCATTGGTGCGCTGGCGACCGCCCTCCTCATGAACGCTCAGGTGAATCCGACCGGCGGCGCGCTGATTTCAAAAGGCCTGCTCAAAGGACAGCTCACCGCCATGCTGCTTTGCATCGTGGTTTCACTCATCATGACCTGGATCATCGCAAAGATTGTCGCGGCGACCATTGGCCTGCGTGCTACGGAAGAAGGTGAAGCGCAGGGCCTCGATATCTCGGACCACGGCGAAGAAGGCTATAACCACCATTAAGCCCGTTTTCGGGGCCAGCGCATGCACGGCTGCTTTTTTTCCAGCAGGTCTGCGGGCGGCTAAAGTTGTTTTTTGATCACTTTCGAGTCATCGGCTCGAATGGGGGTGGTTGGCACGGGGGTTGCGTAAGGGCATTCGCCATGAACTCCCTGTTACGAACTCTCACCATCCTCGCTCTGGCGGCAGTGCCCTACCTGTCGTCCGCGCAGAACGCTCCCGCCGCGGCTCCGGCGGCCACCCCGCCCGCGGCCGCCGCACCAGCCGCACCAACGGCCCCTAAATATAAGGACGTCGCCGAGTTCAATGCTTCGCCAGGCTATTCCACCTTCACGGTGAATAATACCTGGATGATGCTCTCCGCCGGCCTGGTGTTCATCATGCACCTCGGCTTCGCGACGCTGGAAACCGGCCTCACCCGCTCGAAGAACACCGTCAACATCCTGTTCAAGAACAGCTTGATCCCTTGTATCGGCATCCTCACCTACGCCGTGGTCGGATTCAACCTGATGTACCCCGGAACGGACTATGCTGGCAAATGGTTCGGCTTCTCCGGTTTCGGGGTATCGGTGACGGACGATGTCGCCTCGCTCACTGATGTTTACAACGCTGGCTACACTTACTGGACGGACTTCCTCTTCCAGGCCATGTTCGCGGCCACCGCGGCCACGATTGTTTCCGGTGCGGTCGCTGAGCGCGTCAAGCTCTCGAGCTTCCTCGTCTTCTCGACGCTCTTCGTCGCAATCAGCTATCCGATGACCGGCATGTGGAAGTGGGGTAACGGCTGGCTCAACACCATGGAAGTGCCCTTCTATGACTTCGCCGGTTCGACGCTCGTCCACTCCGTCGGCGGCTGGGGCGCCCTCGCTGGAGTGCTGCTGCTCGGGCCTCGCCTCGGCCGCTATCGTGCGGATGGCAAGCCCGTCCCGATGCCCGGGCACAGCATGCCGCTCGCCACGATCGGCGTCTTCCTGCTCTGGCTCGGCTGGTTCGGCTTCAACGGTGGCTCGGTCCTTTCAGCCGACCCCGGCCTGGTCTCCCTGACGCTCGTCACCACCTCCATCGCCGCCGCAGCCGGTGCCATCGGCTCGATGGTCACGTCTTGGGCAATCATCAAAAAGCCCGATCTCTCGATGGTGCTCAATGGCATCCTCGCCGGTCTGGTGGGCATCACCGCCGGCGCGGATCAGATGAACATGAACTCGTCCATCATCATCGGCCTATCCTCCGGCGTGATCGTCGTACTCTCCGTCTTTTTCTTCGACAAGTTGAAGCTCGATGACCCGGTCGGCGCCCTCTCGGTACACCTCGTGTGCGGCATCTGGGGCACCCTCTGCGTGGGCATCTTCGGCGCGAAGGCCGGCATGGCTCAGGTCATCAGCCAGCTCAAGGGGATCGGAGCAGTGGGCCTCTTCACCTTCGTCTTCGCCTACGTTCTCTTCCTGGTGATCAAGGCGGTCATGGGCCTCCGGGTCAGCGCCGAGGAAGAAACCGGCGGCCTCGACCTTGGGGAACACGGCAACGAAGCCTACCCCGACTTCGTCAAGTCGACCAAGTAAGGCTAAATCCAGGAGATTAAACGTAAAGGGCCGTCGAAAGACGGCCCTTTTTGTTTAACTCTGCTTAATTTCGGTCTTGGCACGCTACTTGCATACTCAGCTCCGACCCACCATGAGACTCCTCACCACCCTCCTCCTCACTCTCTACGCCCTGACGGGGCCCCTCATGGGGCAGCAGACAACCCCTGAAGCGGCGAAAGCGGCACCCGCTGCTCCCGCGCTTGACCAGCGCGTGGCCGACCTCGAAGCCTACGTCAATAACACCGGCCCCAAGGCGGGCGACGACAAGGTCGCGGCCGGTCCGATCGCCGCGGCTCCTGGCCCTGGTCACAACGCCTTCATCATGATCTGCGCTGCCTTGGTGCTCTTCATGACGTTGCCTGGCCTCTTCCTCTTCTACGGCGGCCTGGTCCGCTCGAAGAACATCCTCTCTGTCGCCGCCCAGTGCTTCGGCTTGGCGGGGATGGTCGCGATCCTCTGGTGGGCCGTGGGTTACTCCCTGGTCTTCGGCAAGAGCTTCGACGGCACCGTCCTCGGCAAGGTCTTCGGTGGCAGTGAATTCTTCTTCCTGAACGGCGTCGGCGCCGCGCCGAACGGAGACTACGCCTACTGGATCTCGCAGAACGTCTTCTCGATGTTCCAGATGATGTTCGCGATCATCACCCCGGCCCTCATCGTCGGCGCCATCGCCGAACGCATGAAGTTCTCGGCTGTCATGCTCTTCATGCTCGGCTGGATGTTCCTCGTCTACTTCCCGATGGCCCACCACATCTGGGGCATCACCGGCGAAATGAACGGCGTCTGGAATGCCAAGGCTTCGATCAAGGCGATCGACTTCGCCGGCGGCACCGTGGTCCACATGACCTCCGGTTGGTCCGCGCTCCTGCTTTGCATCATCCTCGGACCCCGCATCGGTTTCGGCAAGAAGGCCATGACGCCCCATAGCATGGTGCTCTGTGCCGTCGGTACCGGCATGCTCTGGGTCGGCTGGTACGGCTTCAACGCCGGCTCGGCCCTCTCCGCGGACGGCGTCGCCGCCCAGGCCTTCATGACCACCACTCTCGCCGCCGGTGTCGCCGCCTTCACCTGGGGCGCCCTCGAATGGATCCTCCGCAAGCACGCCAGTATCCTCGGTCTCTGCTCGGGCGCGGTCGCTGGTCTTGTCGTGATCACCCCGGCAGCGGGCTTCGTGACTGCCAGCTCCGCGGTCCTGATCGGCGTCCTCGCCGGCGTGGTGCCCTTCCTGGCAGTGGTCTACATGAAGTCCAAGCTCGGCTATGACGACGCCCTCGACACCTTCGGGGTCCACGCGGTCGGTGGCACCCTCGGCGCCATCGTGACGGGCATCTGCGCCACCGCTGAGGTCAACGGCAACCTGAACACGAACCTCAAGGACATCGTCGGCAAGACCCTGCTGACCGAACAGTTCAAGGCGATCGGCGTCACCCTGATCATCTCCCTGGTCGCCACCGCGATCCTCGCCTACCTCATCAAGGCAATGATCGGCCTCCGACCGACCGAAGAAGAAGAGGCCCGCGGCCTCGATATCTCGGATCACGGGGAAGAAGGTTATAACCACAACTCGTAAGCTTCCCGCAAGGGAGCCGGCTCACAGGCCGTCCGATTTCGGACGGCCTGCTTCTTTTAAGGGATATTCTGACAGCGTCGTTTTCACTATATTATTGCCCTTTTATCGATGCTGACAGCAGAATGTCTCTATTCTAAGCCCATGTTAAAGATCTCCGCCCAACTGAACGACGAGGAATTCCTCGGCACCGCCGAGGACCTGGCCGCCTTTGTCTCAGATAAACTCGCCTCCCTAGGGTTCGGCGATCGCCACCGCTCGACGGAGCGACTGGTGCGCTTCTACGCCTATGAAGGCCTGCTCTCCAAGCCCGAGCGCGCCCCCGACGACCGCCGTAAGGCCAACTTCGGCCCCCTGCAGGTTCGGCAGCTGCTCCTCGCGCGCCTCTTGGCCGAACGCGGCTGGGATCTCGACCGTATCCGCACCCTCCTCCACGAGAACCGTATCATCGCCCAGCTGAACAAGCTGATCGACGAATTAGCTACGCCCACCGAGGCGGAAAAGCTCTTCTTCCGGACGCGCGGCAGCGACGTCGACACGCTTTCCGAGCCCTCCCCTCTCCGCTCTTACAAGCCGGACCGCAGCCTCTCGCCCGTTATCTTCTCGGCTCGCGACAGCGATATGCCGGATTCGTCGTCGCCCAAGTTCCGCCGCAAGACCAGCTATTCGACCGTCCAACAGCTCAGACAGATTGCCGACAGCGAAGAAAGCCCCGCCGAAGCCCTCCGCTTGATGATAAAAAAAGAGATGGCGCGCGATGACCTCTCCCCGGCCGCCCGCAATCTCTTCGAACAACTCCTGGCCTTCAATCCGACCACCCCGGGAGATGAACCGAAGACGGAAAGGTGGACCAAACTTCGCTTGGCCCATTGGTGCGAAGCCCACTTCAATATCGACAGTCGGATCACGCCCACAAAAGAAGAACTGCAAGGAATCGTGGAGAATTTTAGCAAAGCATTGATGAACAAGTACTTATAATTATGACAGTAACTCTTGTGTGCTAATGACAGAAAAGTATCTCTGTCGGTGTTGACATTATAAGGGGGTGGTACAGAGTGGAGGAGATGATTCCTCCCATGAACCCACCCAAGATCGAAATCCTGCCCCTCAAGAAGGGCTTCCTCCGCGCCGCCGCTGATGCGACGCATGTCCTCGTCCGTCTCGTCGCCCCGGCCAAACCGGCGGACGTCACGGAGACCCCTCGCGCCCCCCTCGACCTCGCCCTGGTCATCGACCGCTCGAGCTCGATGTCCGGCCGTCCCATCGCCGCGGCCCTCGAAAGCGCCATCCGTATCGTCCGCGGACTCCGCGACGATGATCGCGTCACCATCGTCGCGTTCGATGATCACATCGAAGTCGTGCAGTCGCTGA